>NZ_CM001373.1:0-51300 GCF_000236165.1 Fluoribacter dumoffii NY 23
TATAATTTGCCTGCAGCAGCATCTTGGTGGACTGAAGAAGTTTTTACTTGCCCACTTCCTGCGAAATAATTTCATGCTTAATTATCTTGCTGTCCAGGTACTTTCAGTGGCATATTTAAATGCTGTGGATAATTAGTTTTATATTCTTTTTACCACCCTTCTGATGAGGAGTTATGTTGTGTCAGCATCTGTTTGGCAAAAATGTTTAGGTCTATTACAAGATGAATATTCTGCTCAACAATTTAATACCTGGTTGCGTCCTTTGCAAGCTCATACAGAAGAGCAACGTTTAATTTTATTTGCGCCCAACCGTTTTGTTGTTGATTGGGTCAAAAAACATTTTTTTTCTCGAATTGAGGAATTGATTAAACAATTCTGTGGCGATGAGATTAAATCCATCTCTATTGAGATCGGAAGCAAAACTTCCAGTATTGAACCTGATACAAGTTCTTCTAATACCTTTTCCGCCGAAGCTAATGCGTCTGCTCCATCAAGCGCTGCTGTCCTAAAGGCCGCACCCAAAAAAGCGGTTGATTATAAGAGCAGCCACTTGAATAAAAAATTTGTTTTTGAAAGTTTTGTCGAAGGTAACTCCAACCAGCTTGCACGGGCTGCATCCATGCAGGTAGCTGAACGCCCTGGCGATGCCTACAATCCCTTGTTTATTTATGGGGGGGTAGGTTTAGGAAAAACCCATCTGATGCATGCTATTGGCAATGCTATATTAAAAAATAACCCTGATGCCAAAATTCTATACCTGCATTCAGAACGTTTTGTTGCAGATATGGTTAAGGCCATTCAAACCAATTCAATTAATGAGTTTAAACGGTTTTATCGCTCCTTAAATGCATTGCTTATTGACGACATCCAGTTTTTTGCCGGTAAAGACAGATCACAAGAGGAGTTTTTCCATACTTTTAATGCTTTATTGGAAGGACAACAGCAAATTATCTTAACCAGCGACCGCTACCCTAAAGAAATTGAAGGTATGGAGGAACGTCTAAAATCGAGGTTTGGTTGGGGATTAACTGTGGCAGTTGAGCCTCCTGAGCTGGAAACCCGGGTTGCCATTTTAATTAGTAAAGCGGAACAGTCAAATATCGAATTACCCTATGAAGTGGCATTTTTTATTGCAAAGCGCATTCGTTCGAACGTCCGCGAACTCGAGGGCGCTTTACGCCGGGTAATTGCCAATGCTCATTTTACTGGCAAACCGATTACCATTGAATTTGTCCATGAAGCTTTGCGTGATCTTTTGGCTTTACAGGATAAATTGGTTACTATCGAAAACATTCAAAAGACTGTTGCTGAGTACTATAAGGTCAAGGTGGCTGATATATTGTCAAAGCGGCGCAGTCGCTCTATTGCCCGCCCCCGACAAATGGCTATGGCTTTAAGTAAAGAATTAACCAACCACAGCTTGCCTGAAATTGGTGACCATTTTGGTGGGCGTGATCATACCACTGTGATTCATGCATGCAGAAAGGTTAAAGAGTTAATTCAGGATGACAGTGATTTTGCTGAAGATTATAAAAATTTAATGCGTATTTTGTCTTCTTAATAAGCAGCTAAACGCCGGTATTTTTTTATAGTACGGAAGACGCTTTCTCAACAGCTGTTCATGACCTTGAAATGCAGTTTTTCGCCAAATTAAATTATTTTCTACAAGGTCATGGATGATGCATTGAAAGCAACTTATACATAATTTTGATATCACTTTTCTTGGGTGAATATGGAGTTTTATCTTGTTCGAATTCGCTATTAAAAAAGAAAACTTGCTTGCGCCAATACTAACAGTTGCTGGTGCTGTAGATAAAAAACAATCCCTGGCTATTTTGTCGAATTTTTATTTTAAAATAACAGAGGGTTTATTACATATCACTGCTACCGATTTAGAAATCGAAATTTCTGCACAAGTTGCTTGTGAATCCGTACAAGAAGCAGGCAGTATTACGGTGCCTGCCAAGAAATTTATTGACATTATTCGTTCTTTAGATGATGAAGCTATTCCTAATGTGATAGTAAATAATGGTCTTCTAACGATTAAACAGGGGCGCAGTTCATTTAAACTGGCGACTTTACCGGCTGACAGTTTTCCTCTGAGCGAAGATGAATGTAATGAGGTTGAATTAACGATCCCCCGTTTGGTTTTATTGAAATTATTGCAATCAACACATTTTGCAATGGCACAACAAGATGTAAGGGTTTTCCTCAATGGTTTGTTCCTAGATTTCGAACCCAACCTTATTTCTGCGGTCGCCACGGATGGTCATCGAATGGCGATTTGTCGTCATCAATGCGCCAATTCTAATGAAAAAAAACTGTTGCTCCCCAAAAAGGGAATCCAGGAACTGTTGCGGCTTCTTAATAGCATCGATGATGAGGAAGTGTTATTGGCTGCTGGTAAATCGCATTTTAAATTGATCTCTCGCCAGTTTGTTTTTCTATCAAAATTAATCGAGGCACGTTTTCCTCCTTATACTAAAGCAATTCCCAAGCATCAGGACAAACAAATTATTATTGACTGTGCCGTTTTCAAACGCGCTCTTTCTCGTATTGTTATTCTCGCTCATGAAAAATCGCGAGCGGTGATGTTGCATTTACAACCAGGTATGCTTACTTTAATCGCCAATAACAATGAACAGGAAGAAGCTGTAGAATCTTTAATTGCTGAAACTCAAGGCGATGAATTAAAAATTGGCCTTAATGCCACGTATCTGCTTGATGTGTTGTCGCACTTTGGGGAAGGACAAATCCGTTTGTCTTTATCGAATACGGATAGCAGTATCTTAATTGAATCATTAGATGATGATAATTATCAATATATTATTATGCCCATGAAGATATGATCCTTTCTGAATTAAAGATTCACCATTTACGCAATATCTCTACGGCACATCTAGGCTTAAGTTCCAGATTTAACTTTATTTTCGGAGCAAATGGAAGTGGTAAAACTTCCATTCTCGAAGCCCTTTATCTTTTAAGCTGCGGCCATTCATTTCGGTCCCGTGAAATTTCTCCAATTATTGCTTATGAAGCACCCTCGCTGACAGTATTTGCCCGCGGGCAAAATCAGGAAACAATAAGTATTCAAAAATCATATTCTGATCCCACCCAAATCAAGCTGAACAATCAGTTTTGCTCTACCACCAGCCAATTGGCATACGCTTTACCTTGTCTGGTATTTTATTCTGATATTTTTCAAATTATCGATGCAGGCCCTTCGGTCCGCCGAAGTCTATTGGATTGGGGATTGTTTCACGTGAAACATACATATCTTTCACTGCTAAAAGAGTATAAAAAAGTGCTGAAACAGCGTAATGCCCTGTTGCGACAACATGCTCCCTACCCGCATTTTATTCCCTGGGATAAACAATTGAGCCAGCTTGCTCAGCAACTGCACGTACTTAGAGAGGAATATTTTGCGCAATGGGAAATTTCATTTACGAGTGTGCTTCAAAAATTAAGTCAGCTCGACTGCAAGATCCTCTATTATAAGGGCTGGGATAAAAAAAATACAGGTAAAGAATTAGAGCAGGTATTAGTTGAGAGTTTTGTTGCTGATATGCAAAAAGGCTATACGCAACAAGGGGCTCATCAGGCAGATATTCTCATTCAAGTAAATCAAAATAAAGCGCGGCACATTTTATCACGTGGGCAGCAAAAAATTATTCTCATTGCCTTGCGTCTGGCACAAGCCAGGTTATTAGCAAACGATTGTCTTTTTTTGATAGATGATCTACCGGCTGAACTCGACGAGGCACATCAATTGAAGTTGATGACTTATCTTGCACAGACAAAAGGACAATATGTGATTACATCCACTGTATATCCCTCCTCACTTGTTGCAAATGTTTCCCATCAAGACCATCTTCTTTTTAACCTCCATGAGGGGCTGGTAAATCAACAATAAATGTTTCACGTGGAACAAAATCCAAAGAATAAGAGTCTATAATTTAAAGAGAATTAATTTCATTTTCATACAGTCAGAATATCGTAAAGTTCCTGCCTGGATGACATATAAACGTAGCGCAAAATATGCTATGATGTCGTATTTAGAAATCCACACCAGGGTTAAGAGGACCACCTAATGAGCGTTGATGCCAGTTATGATTCAAATAATATTAAAGTCTTAAAGGGTTTAGATGCAGTAAGAAAAAGGCCAGGAATGTATATCGGTGATACAGATGATGGTACCGGTCTGCACCATATGGTTTTTGAAGTTGTTGATAACTCTATAGATGAAGCACTGGCGGGCCATTGCAAAGAAATTTTCGTTACCATTCATTCTGATGAATCAATCACGGTGAAAGATGATGGGCGGGGAATACCAGTAGATATCCATAAAGAAGAAGGGCGTTCTGCTGCCGAAGTAATTATGACCGTACTGCACGCCGGAGGTAAATTTGATGATAATTCATATAAAGTATCCGGTGGATTACATGGTGTGGGTGTGTCGGTAGTTAATGCTTTATCGGAAGAACTCCACCTGACAGTACGCCGTCACGGCAAAATTCATGAGCAGCATTATCGTAATGGGGTTCCTGAAGCACCTATGGTAGAAACAGGGGATGCAACAACCACTGGAACGCAAATCTGGTTCAAACCCAGTGCAGAAACATTCTCCAATATTGAATTTCACTACGATATTTTAGCCAAAAGATTGAGAGAGTTATCCTATTTAAATTCGGGTGTATGCATTCACTTATTTGATGAGCGCTCACAAAGACAAGACACCTTTCATTACGAAGGTGGAATAAAGGCATTCGTGGAACATCTCAATAAAAATAAAAATGTCATTATACCGACAGTTTTTTCTATGTCTGCTGAAAAGGATAATATTGTTGTTGAGTTATCAATGCAGTGGAATGATTCGTACCAGGAAACCCTTTATTGTTTTACAAACAATATCCCCCAACGCGACGGTGGAACTCATATGGCCGGCTTCAGAGCGGCATTAACCCGTACTCTGAATAACTACATTGAAAACGAAGGTTATGCCAAAAAAGCTAAAGTATCCCCTACGGGAGATGATGCCCGCGAAGGATTAACTGCAGTTCTGTCGGTTAAAGTACCTGATCCTAAATTTTCTTCACAAACTAAAGATAAACTTGTTTCCTCCGAAGTAAAATCAGTGGTTGAATCCAGCGTTGCTGAAAAATTCAACGATTTTCTTCTGGAAAATCCATCCAGTGCAAAAGCCATTGTTGCTAAAATCATTGATGCGGCACGCGCAAGGGAAGCTGCCCGCCGTGCGCGGGAAATGACCCGTCGTAAAGGTGCATTAGATGTCGCTGGATTGCCCGGCAAACTTGCTGATTGCCAGGAAAAAGACCCCGCATTATCCGAACTTTATTTAGTAGAGGGGGATTCAGCGGGAGGCTCAGCGAAACAAGGACGGGACAGAAAGTTCCAGGCAATTTTACCCCTCAAGGGAAAAATCTTGAACGTGGAGAAAGCACGTTTTGATAAAATGCTTTCCTCGCAAGAGGTTGCTACCCTGATTACGGCTTTAGGTTGTGGTATAGGACCTGATGAATACGATCCAGATAAAGTTCGTTATCATCGCATTATCATCATGACTGATGCCGACGTCGACGGATCGCACATCAGAACCTTACTGCTTACTTTCTTCTACAGACAGACACCTGAATTGCTGGAGCGTGGCTACATCTATATTGCCCAACCACCTTTATATAAAGTCAAGCGCGGAAAACAAGAGCAATATGTAAAAGATGATGAAGCTTTGTTTGAATATTTAACACAAAGTGCCCTGGATGGTGCTGCTTTTCATCCCGGAAGAGATGTCCCTCCCATCACCGCTATGGCTTTGGAAGAGCTGGTCCAACAGTATCGCCGTGTTGAAAAAATTATCAAACGGTATAAACGCAGATACCCTGCTGATATTCTCAAGCGAGTCGCTTATTTACCCATTCTCCACAATGAGGACTTTAACCAGCAAGAGAAAATAGCCGGCTGGTGTAAACAATTGCATTTAAGTATGCAACAGCTTGGAAGCAAGACAGAGCAATATCAAGTTGAAGTCCATTCTATAGCGGAAACAAACCAGTACATACCGCGAATCATTGTGACTCAGCATGGTATGGAGCATTATATTCCAATGAATGCCGAATTCTTCTATTCTAAAGACTATAAAGAATTGGTTAATCTAGGCTCTAAATTGGCTAATCTAATGGAAGAAGGTGCCTACATTAAACGCGGTGAAAAAGAACTTGCTGTTGAAAACTTTGAACAGGCCTTAGACTGGTTAATGGAAGAAGCGAAAAAAGGGCAGAGTATCCAGCGCTACAAAGGTCTGGGAGAAATGAATCCGGATCAACTCTGGGAGACAACAATGGATCCCGCAGTACGGCGCATGTTGCAAGTTAATATTGAAGATGCGGTTGCTGCAGATGCTATTTTCACTACCTTAATGGGCGACAATGTGGAACCTCGGAGAGAGTTTATTGAGTTTAACGCCTTAGAGGCTGAAAACATCGACGTATAAGATATATTGCGCATGAGCGTTTATCCAAACGCTCACGCGATTATTCAGGATAAACTATTTTCCTGTATATACCATTACCAAGAAGATTATTGCCCTGCTGCAAGGATGACTCCAACAAATTAAATGGCTGTTTCCCCTCAAGAAGTAACTCTTAGAGTTTCATCAAGGATTCTCTGCGTTCCTCTTTAAAATCACCGGCAGGCAATGCATTTTAAGTTAGGTTCATTTGTTGTTAATGACATCTGTTAATAAGTACGGTACAAATCAAAAAGGGTTCGCCCCACGCAGCATCTTATAGCGACAAGCCGCTTAATTGCAGAGATTCAGTCATACACCATGGGTATGCGCTTGTCCGCGCAATTATACGGTAACGAACGCCGGCTCTTAATATAGATCCTCCACAATAAGGTAAGTTGTTGCGCGACCCCGTATGAACTTTCATAAAATTGTTGCGGTAATTGAGCTCGTCATAAGTGCAGGATAATCTCTCTTCATAACAGTCTGGAACGAAGAGAGATTTTCTTATGGAGAAATAAGATATATTAAGCGTTTAGTGTGCTGCATCCTTGCAGCGGAGTACATCCTATGTACTGGTCCCTTAAGTTTGACTTCCTGTCAGACGAATCCGTGTCATCCCTTTGACTTAGAGTATAGTCTTTTGGTTGCTGTTGTCATTGGGTGGTTAGAGCAACAGAATGTAAGAAATATCTCAAAGCGTTGCTTGTGTCGTCTTGGGTTGCTGTTGGGTAATGCAATGGATCCCGCCCCCTCCGGCAAATACATCCAAGGCGTCAATTTGCGAAATATGATATCCTGGATATAACTGGGTGAATAACTGGTAGGCGGCTTTGTCCTGTTGCTCATAACCAAAAGCTGGCATGACGATCCCTTGGTTGGCCAAATAAAAATTAATGTAGGATAAAGTTAACCGTTCACCATGCATATAGGTTGCAGGTGGTTGCTCCACAGTATAGACTTCCAGCTTGCGCCCCTGGGCATCAGTTGCAGACTTAAGAGTTTCCAGGTTCTCATGCAAGATTGCATAGTTGGGATCATCCTTATCATGAGTTATGAGGCATAATACTTTTCCTGGAGCGACAAAACAGGCGATTTCATCAATATGACCATCGGTCTCATCACCAACTAAGCCTTTGTTTAACCAAATAATTTTTTCGCAGCCAAGAAAATCATATAAGTAATTTTCAATTTCCTGCTGGCTGAGGGTGGGATTACGATTTTCATTAAGCAGGCATTCGCGGCTAGTTAGCAACGTCCCTTCGCCATCAACATGGAATGAACCGCCCTCCATCACCAATGGTGCTGAAAATCTCAATGCATGAGTTCGCTTTAAAATTGCACCTGCAATCTGGTTATCCAGAGCACACTCTTGATAATTGCCCCCCCAAGCATTATGAATCCAATCAACCCCAGCTAATTGGGCTTGATTATTTAACAGGAAAGTGGGGCCGGTATCGCGGGTCCATGAATCATTGATAGGCAGGCTAATTAATGTAATCGTATCACCACATAGACTTTTAGCTGATTCTTCATCTCCTGGGTTAACCAGCATGGTAACTGGTTCATATTGTGCTATGGCTTGGGCGACACGTGCGTAAGCGACTCGAGCTTTTTGTAAGCCAATTTTAGACCAGGTTTGCAGATGACAAGGCCATGCCATCCAGCAACGCTCATGGGGATGCCACTCAGCTGGCATATGAAATCCGCTTTGTTTCGGGGTCATCTTATTTTCTCCGGATATTTTCATCTAAATAGGTCAATTGAGAAAAAATACTTCTTAATTCAGTTAAATACAAAAGTGCTGTTTCCTTGGGTAACTCCGCTTGAATTAATTGTTTCTCATAGGATTGAACCAATTTTTTGGTATCGAAATGGGCAAGATTCAGGACATTGGTGACCGTATCACCACTCACCAAATCATTAAGTTCAAATTGTCCATCGTCAAAAAGTTTGACATCGAGGGAATTGGTATCGCCAAACAAGTTATGCAAATTACCCAATATCTCCTGGTACGCCCCTACCAGGAAAAATCCCAGTGAATAAGGATTGTTGTTGTCATATGGCGGAAGCATTAATGTTGAGTTGACGCAAGAACTTCCCAGATATTCTTTAATAGTACCATCTGAATCACAGGTTAAATCTTGCAATACACTATGCATCGCCGGTGTTTCTTTAAGCTGTGAAATAGGCGCGATTGGAAAGATTTGACCTATAGCCCAAGCATCCGGGATGGATTGAAAAAATGAAACGTTGCAAAAAACCTTTACTGCCATCTTTTCATTAATTTTTGCCAATAAAGTTTCTTCGCTAGGGTTTTCCGCATTGAGCCGCTCTTTGAGTTCCATGCAAATATTAGTATAAAACGCCTCAACTTTAGCTTTTTCCTGTAGACTGATAACCCCATGCTTAAACAGGGAATGGGCTTCATTCAATGAATGTTCAGCATAATTATATATTTCAATAGGGGAGCTTGCGGTGATTGAGCGATAGGTATCATAGATATCACGAATTACATGCGAATCTTCCTCGGTTATTTCCGGAAGAGAGGGTGATTTATTGGTTATTTCTATATCACTGATATCAGAAATTAAAACAGCGTGATGAGCTGTCAGTGCCCTTCCTGATTCTGAAATTATATTAGGCTCAGGGACATTTGCCTCCTGACAAAGGTATTGAATGGCAAGAAGAATATGGGTGGCATATTCATGCAAGCTGTAATTCATGGAGCAACCCTGATTGGAATGGGTTCCTTCGTAATCCACACTAAGTCCGCCGCCCACGTCAATAGTATCTATAGGGGCATTTAATTGGCGTAACTCGACATAATATCGGGACACTTCCTGCATGCAATGGCGGATATCATGGATATTGGCGATTTGCGAGCCCAGATGACAGTGCATGAGTTGCAAACAATCGAGCATATTATGGTCTTTTAATTGATTCACCAGCTCGAGTACCTGTTTTGCGGTAAGACCAAACTTGGATTTAACGCCGCCGGTGTGTTCCCATTTCCCTGCACTTTTACTGATTAAGCGGATGCGAACACCTAGAGTGGGTTTTATTTTTAAACGCGCAGATTCTTTTAAAATAATTTCCAGTTCCGATATTTTCTCGATAACAATAAAAACCTTATGACCCATCTGCTGGGCGATTAATGCCGTACGGATGTAGTAGGTGTCTTTATACCCGTTACACACAATGGTGCTGTTTTGGTGATTGCTCAGCATGCCAATTACAGCCATCAGCTCAGGTTTGGAACCCGCTTCCAGGCCTATGGAATGATTGGGTGCTTTTAATAGCTCGCGAACAACACTTTGCTCCTGGTTTACTTTAATGGGATAAACGAGCTTGTAGTGACCTGTGTAGTCATTTTCTGATATAGCCTGGGAAAATGCTTCATAAATCCGATGCACCCGGTCATGTAAAATATCAGAACAACGGATGAGCAGGGGTAAATGAAGGCCTGTTCTACTCGCGGCATTAACAATAGCTTGCAGTTCGACACCAGGCTTGCCGGGTGCCTTGCTTATTTCGATATTCCCTTCGGCATTAATACTGAAGTATCCTTCGCCCCAGTTGTTGATGTTATATAAGTTTTCTTCAGATGGTGCACTGATGTTCATATATTGATATTCCAAGGGATTAACGTGGTTTAACTAGATCTTGGTAAGTTGACGGCTCCCGCTGTTGTGCAAAAGGAAATAATCTTCCCCATAAAGCACGTTGGCTAAAGTCGAGTTCGGCTACCAAAACTGCAGGTTTATCGCGCGGTGCTTGTGCTAAAATTTCACCCATAGGGGTACTAATAAAGCTGCTGCCATAAAATTCCAATCCATCTTCACAACCAATTCTATTGGCTGCAATGATAAAAGTATTACTCATAATCCCCTGGGCGACCATAACTTTTTGCCACATGGGCTGTGTATCGATTTCCGGGGCAGTAGGTTCGCCGCCGATTGCGGTCGGATAGACTAGAATTTCTGTCCCTTTTAAACCATATATTCGCGACAATTCCGGAAACCATTGATCATAGCAAGTAGGTAAACCCCATTTGTGGTCCGCTATCTGATGGATAGGGTAATTAGAATCTCCAGGTTTAAAGTAAAAATTTTCATGGTATTTTTCCCCGCTAGGAATATGTTGTTTTCGGGTTATCCCAATAAGCTCTCCTTTATTGTTATAAGCCACGGCAGTGTTATACCCTGCTTTTTCAAACAGTGAGGCTGTAATACAAATATTATGGGCCTTTGCCATTTTACTGACAAACTGGGCAGTAGGGCCGGTATGAATCTCTTCCATAAATGGAGCAGGATCTACATTCGAACGGGTACAAAAATAGGGACTAAGCGTAAGCTCTTGTAAACAAACAACAACTGCCCCTTGCTGTGCGGCATTATGAATTCCGGAAGCCAGTTTATCCAGGTGTTCGTGGGGGTTTTCATGCCATTTTTCCTGCACTAATGCAACTATGAGTTTTTCTTGCGTCATTAATATCTCTCTTGAAATTTTAGCTCAAAATAAAACGCCCTTACTGAGTAAGGGCGAGCTTCTTAAATCATTATGAAATCAAACAGATTTCATGATCCACTTCTTTTTTTATCAGAGGTTACAGCATGAAAGTTCCTTCTCTTCATCCAATTTATTATTGCCTGGGCACTCTTCCTTATCTTTGGATTTTCCATGGTTAAATAAACCATGAGCATTAGATGCTTGCGAACGGTTTTGCTCCAGTTTTGCGTTCATCGAATCAGCAATAAGTTTGAATGGATTGGTCTCATCAAACACTTCAGTATGCAGTAATTCCAGACGGCGTGTGATTGATGAGCGACTTTCCGCATCCAAACCACACAATTTTTTGCCGATAGTTTGTTCATGCCCTGCAAGTAAGCTACGAAACATATTGACAAACATGTTGCAGGTATCTGAACTGTAATCGCGGCTGATAAAGAATTTCTCGGGGTTGTCGCTTAATAAAAATGTCTCCACGTTTCGTCTCAGCGTGAAAGCCAGTCGAGTTTTTTCTGCAAGTATATGTTTAGGGAATGCAATACTTAAATTATGAGCTATTTTACTGCGCTCATCCTCTGGTGCACATAAAGCTAACCGTTCTGCAATAGCGGATTCATTGCTCTCCAGAGTGAGGTTTGCAAGGGCGCTAAACCGATGGAACAGCCCGGGATTAAACTCCTTTGAAAATAAAGTATGGGGAGTTTTATTACGCGGGTCAAGTAAGGACGAGATGCGATGTCTTACTTCATATGCTGCAGTAAGTACTGCATGGAATGTAGACTCATTATGGGCTAATCTTCCCAAAGCTTCAATATGATGACTGTATTCTTTAAACCGTGTTTCAGGACAAGCGGCTATCATCTTGGTAGCGAGCATCACTTGTTCTTGATTGCTCAATGAATTGAGTACCTTAGCATTTTCTGCTAATGCATCACCTGTGCTAAGTTCTTCATAGGGATTGTCTAGTGCAATTAATTCTTCATAAGTAAATGCCATTTAATCCTCCTTAAAATAAAGATGTGAAAGGGTACTGCACAATTAAACAAAGGAAGGAAGCTCCTTTGTACTCTTTCGGCATAGGCATAACCGAAAATCCGTTTATCGACTACAGAGTTAAATTTCCAAACTATAGTAACGGATTAAAATCGAACTGTCATGAAATTAATCTAAAGTTTTATGAAAAAATGTCGAAGAACTGATCAGATGCATGTTTTGCCTTTAAAAAATACAATAACAATAAGGAGTGGGCAATGTCTAAAACTCATTTATTACAAGACCCTTTCTTAAACGAGTTACGTAAAGAAAAGGTGCCGGTGTCCATTTTTCTGGTAAATGGAATTAAATTGCATGGCATTGTGGATTCTTTTGATCAGTATGTGGTGATGCTGAAAAATTCAATTACACAAATGGTTTATAAACATGCCATATCTACGGTAGTTCCTTCAAGAGCAATAAAAATGCCTGTGGAAGAGGATGCTTCTGGAAACGAAGATTCACCTGCCGACTAAAAATAGACTTTTTAAAAACCTGGAGCCTGGTTCATGGAATCATCTCCAGGTTTTTTAATTAGGAAGAATGGAGTGTTACGCTCCTAGGATGGATGGTTAGATGATAAAATTTTTTCCTTTTGAAGGGGACTTAAGGCAGAGTTAATAAAAAATATTCTATAATAAGTTATAAATTAGTCATTTTTGACTTCATTTGTTCAGGATCCCGCCTATGACTATGTCGAAATCTGAATCTAAGTTTTATTATCTTCAAGGTTCCTTTGCTGAAATTTTTACTGCTTGTGGCTTAGAGTCTATGGTGCAAATAAGGAAGGGAGTAGGTCCTTCTGAAATAGAAAGGGATCTCTATGCACGTACCCCGACTTTTCGTATCCCTGGGATTCAGGAACAATTGGAGCACTATTTTTTACCCGATCCCGTCTTTTATTTAATGCCCCAACTACCTAAGGATCTCGCACCATATAAAGGAAACTATATTTATTGCGATAATGGTGAGACTAAATCTCTTTATTATGTAAATACAGAGGGAACTGCTGAACATGTTCTCATTAAGAATATGGTTGTATTTGAGCAAAAGCTTGATAGTTATAACAAACATAAACAAAATCCAGTATTGCTCAATCAAGAACAAATCAAGCAGTTAGTCACCGACAATGGAGGTTTTACACATCCAGTTCAAGCGTCTGCAGAGACGACACCGGTTAGCGAATACTACCTGCAAGGGGACATGGAAGGCTCGGGCTTAAAGTTAATATTAGGATCTGTACCGTTTTTCGATGAGAATGATCCCGAGGATCGGGTGGAAACCGCTTTTGTTAATGCAAAAGATGCACGAGGCGCATATCTGGACTCCCATGGAAAACCGGCAGGTTTTTCTTTTTTCTATCGAGCTGATAAACCGGAGCAATGGATAATTATCGTAACAAAAAATGTTCACTTACCTAAAGAGCAACATGAAGTTCACATTTTGTCTTCAGTTGATCCAAGAGCGTTTATGCTCGATAAACCAGTAGAAGTTACAGATGTTGACCAAAGTTCATTGCCAAACAAAATAAAGGAAATGCAGCAGATTGCGGACTCAGCGGCTATAGGGAAAATCATCGGAAATATTTTAAATTCTGATGGAACAATTAAAAAAAATCCGGAATTACTTCACGATCTGTTTACGGGACGCATGTACCCGAAGAAACTATTTGATGATGATGAACAATGGATGGCGCTTTTGGAGAACAACACCCAAAAGATAATGGAAAATCCACTTGTCTCAACCCTGCACGCATCCTTAGAAAGTCCCGATGAATTAAGTAAGGAAGAAATCAGTGATTGCCTTATTGAAGGCAGTGTTTTGGCATTAGCGCTTTTAAATGTGCAGAATAGTGAATCGTTGAGAAATGAGCCACAAGTTAAAAAAGAATTATACCGTTTAATACATCATCTCTATAAATCCGGAAATATAGAGATGATACCCAAGATTGTAAATTATCCCAGTAACAAGGACTTCTTTTATTTTATTGACCAACTGGTGGTTAAAACAAAATCTACTGACGTGTTGAAAGAGATTTTAGACAATCTAAATGTAGTACGTGAAGTCCATAAATCAATCCAAAAATCTTCCAATGGAAGGCAGCTATTTACCCTGTTATTGGATGCGGGCGATCCGGGGCCGCTTATTCAGCGATTACATGAGCTGACCCAACCTAAGGCCAACATTAAAGCAAATATTTTGCCCTTAGCCATGGAACTCATACTAAGAAATCCAGCGTACCCCTCTGAAAAACTGCTTGAGTTTTTAAATCAGGTGCCAGGAATTGAACAAATTAAACCGGAACTTTTGCATCAATTTTTAGCTGCAAACTTTGAACAGGATCACTTAGCGGAATTATTTAAACCCATTCAGGACGCTTTTGCAGCACTTGATTCCCTGAAAATAACCAATCCTGCAGCTTTTACTTTAGCTCTTCATTCTCAAGAGTTTAGAACGATAGTGGCTGCTTTGCAGGATGGGGATCCTACTAAAAATCAAGAAAGTGGGCAATACATCGAATTGGCAATTAATCTTGATAAGCTGGGTTTAATAGCTAATTACTCTGCCTTATCTAATGATTTAAATTCAGTAAAAGCATTTAATCAGTTTGTAAAAAGTGAAGGATTACAAGCAATTTTGCATGAAAAAATAAATCAGGAAGGCGCAGAAGCCATTGCACAAATACTTAAAAACCCCATATTAAATGCCTTACTTGCTGCGAATATAAAAGTGACCAAATCTTTGGGTGAGAGAATCCTTGCGCCACAAGGGAGACTCTCAGCGAAGCTGCAGGAGATTTTAGAAAGCTCAGAACAAGATCCATTACGAAAAAATGCCTTATATCAATTAGCTGTAGATTTGGATGAATTAGGCGTTCTGCGTTCATTTGAGGAGTTTACAGCTGACACCACTGACTTCCTGAAATTAATTCATAAGTGGTGTGCTGTTGCCGGGAGTGAGAAATTATTAAAAGAGCAGTTGGCGGAGGCTCAGCTTGCACCTGGACTTCCTGCTCTAAGAGTACTAGGTTATAACGATTATCCCGGAGAGAGCTTTCCCAACCTTTTAAAAAATCCACAGCCAAATGTGATTGAGTTGCTGAAATGGCTTGAAGGTAGGCGAGTCCAAAATACATACTCCAGAGAAATCACTTCCATGGCCTTGGATTTTTTATTTAAACAACCTGATGTAGAGAAGCTGGCATTCAGGGACGTACTGGAGTTTTTGAAAAATACCCCTAAAAGTAGTGCCCACAAAGGCCAAATGGTGGAGTTTTTATCTGATAAGTATACTGACAAAGCGTCACTTACTGAAGCAACGGTAGTTTATAAACTATTAAATGCAATTGGGGTTGGAAATGAGATATATGGATTAGCTATACAAGATCAACATTTTAAAGCAATTGTCCAAGCTCTTCCTCCTATGAGTGCCGATAAAGATTGCGGACTCATTACAGCAGATGAATGTCCTGATTTCGAAGAGTTGAAGCAAAAAAGGAATTCCAATTATATTCTTACTGCAAAGGAACTGTTTTACTACAACAAACACAGCAATACACTGCAAAAGATTAATCTTGAAGCATTGCAACTGCAAAAATTAAAAGAACAATTTCCACAAACAGTCACTTCATTAAACAGTGATCAATTTAAACTACTTACAGATAATGCGCCTATCCGTCAGCACAATAAAGTTTTGGTTGAATTAGCAGGAAAACTAAAAACACATGGGTTTTTAAATCAATATGATCGCTTTGCTTTTGATACCCAATTAGCATCTTCATTTGTTAAATTAATTGAGTATCCTATCCTAAGAGAGCTGATGTTAGAAAAACTTAAGGCTAACGATTTTGGGGCGCTAACAGGGATATTAAATAACAAGATATGGCATAATTTTATTGAAGAACGTATTTTTATTTCCAGGGCACAAATTGAAAGATTATTAGACCCAGTAAGTGAGAAATCGAAGGCGATAAATATATTAATGCCTCTGGCTTTAAGTGAGCAAAAGAAAGTGGCTTTGCAATGGGCTGTTATAGATACTCCTACTGCAGAAAACTTTAGAAAAGTTTTGTTTGCAATTGATGGAAATAAAAAACTCGTTCCAGAAGCACGCGCAAAAATGATTGAAACCCTCTGTTTACTGCAGCTTGGCGATGATACAAAGGGCATAAAAGCCAGGGACGTGTTCAGCATGTTTCTAAATAATGAAAAATTTAGGTATTCCCTCTTTAAAATTGAAGACGCATGCATGAAAATAACAAACCGCTGGAAGAAAGATCAATCAGAAGATGCTAAAGCCAAAGCACAGTCATTTGCAGCGGCAGAACATTCATATCGGACAGGTTTATATGAAACTGTTTTTGACGGTCAAAATCAACCCACATTAAAAAAGGATTTCGAGGCGAAAATAGAAAAGGTTTCCAGGAATATGCTGGATGTCGTCGATGTGCGTAGGCGCTCCTTGATAATAGCAATCGTAGAAACTCTGGCAGAAGCCTTGAATGCTCTTACCTTTACCGGCCTAAGCCGTGCCATTAAAGGAACAACCTTTTTTTCAAGGACCACCTCGGGACAAGAAATGCGAAATTTACATGAATCATTAACTGAACCTCAGCAGATCATGAACGACTACAAACAAGAGTTGGCTGCGAGCAGAGACGAGAATACAGATGAATCTGCTCCTGAAATGAAAAAAGGCTAATTAACACGGTGCTCTATCAGAGAGCACTACATTATTTACTCGTGAGAAACCTTTCTTTTCCCTAATTGCAGTTTATTCTGCAACAGTTTCTGATTCCACGGAACTTTTAAACAAGGGGGAGGCAAACTTAGATTGGCACTGAAGCTCAATTCCCCCCCATCTATGACAGGATAAAGGAATTGAGTTTCAGAGAGGTTTATTCATGATGAAAACATTCACTAAACATTCGAGAAAGTTTCCGCTACTGAAGGTAATTCCAATTTTTCTTCTTTAACAGCGAATTTGTTGGCCACCTCGTAAACGTCAGCCTGCATTTGCTGCAGCTTGGCTTTTAGTGATTTAGCCTCGGCGCCGTTTTTGCTGCTTCTTGGCGAGAACTTATCAAGTCCTTCCTGAATTTTGCCCTGTAATCTCTTGAGATTTTCCTCATTGGGATTGTTTTTATATTGCTGATAATCTGCTTTTAATTCCTGAAGATATTCTTCGCGTTCCTGGGCCTCGGTTTTATAACCAAAGCATCCTAATACTAAAGCAGCTGCAGAACTTATAAGATCCTTAAACCAGTATGTTTCCCTGCGCTCCTCGAGATAATTGTCATAAATAGCGCCTTTTCCAAAGTATTTGGCGCCGACTTGTGCCCGTTTTTCGTCAAACTCAATTTCTCTTCTGGTGGCTGCGTCGTCATATTGCTCTTTAAACGGAGTAAGCGCATCCGCTAGTTTTTTAATTTGAGCAAGCTTTTCTATCACCATAGAATCTTCAAGTTCCGGATCATTGCTGGAACGAAAATCTTCTACAAGAGTAACCAGTTCGCTTTGTTCAAATTGAATAATTTGCTGATAAAAAGCTTGTCTGGCCTTTGCTGTTAAAGTTAAGGTATCTTTAAGTTTTGTATATCCCTCAATGACCTGATTTAGGTGCTTTACTATGTACCCTTTATCTTCCTGTGCAAATTGCTCATCGAGACTAGGTTGTTTTGCTTGAACTTCATCAACACGTTTTTCTATGGTGGCTTGAGAGATACTTTGGGCATCTTGAGCAAATTCCTCTTGGGGGATAGGCATATCATCTTTTTCCGCAAAGGGATTAACGGGTCTTGATAGGGTAACGTTTCTCCCAAAAAGGGTAGATTGGCTCGGTGTATGGATCTCTTTAAATATATTAAGCCGGTCAAGGTTTTTGCGTACCTCGACAAGTGCTTTGTGGACAACAGGATTCTTATTTTGATGAATGTTCTCTACAGTTTCTTGCAACTCTTTTGGCAAGGCATTGATTTCTTTCAGTAATTGCCGGCGGGCTAAGACGCTCTCTGGTTTAAGTAGTTTTATTCGCTCTGCTAATCCGGAATAGATGTGATTGATTTGTGCCAAGTCTTTCAAATCATGAATGGATCTGCTTACTTGGGAGAGTTCTTCAGTCAAGAGGACCGTTGCATCATATTTATCCTTGACCAAAGGATTTTTATTGCCGGCAATTTCTCTCATGACGCTTTCTATCTCACTTTGAAAGCTCTGGATTTCTATATCCAATTGAGTTCTTTCTTCGGAAGTATAATTTTCTAAAGAGGCTGTCTTTTGCAATAATTCAGCGCTTTTTATTTGAATTTGGGCAAGGGATTTGAGTTGAGGCCAGGAAGTCCTCTTATCATCAAAACTGGTGGACAATCGGGTGTAAACATTTTTGAGCCCTTGTTCTTCTAAAGTGTACGTTTTGATTAGTTCCTGGAGTTCGAAAGGCAAATCGGGATCTATTTCTGTAGGTGGGACTGTGGTTTTTGCCCTTGCAAGAATACTTTCCCAGTCCTTCTGCAAGGAGGGGAGGCTGGCTCCAATTTGGCTCACCCAACCATCAACAGTTTCATTCCTTTTCCCCATTGTTAGGGAGCTGCTAATTTCTTTAAGTTTCTCACCAAAAGCATCTGCGCGTTCTATCAGCGCTTCATTTTCACTTTGAGCAAATTCCTGGAATTCTCTATCCAAAAGTTTCTCATTATCCTCAATATCACCGAGAGCAAATTCCAGTTTGAGCATTGTTAACGCCAAAACTGCTTGCCGGTTAATTACCTCACTCATGTGCTTTTCTAATTGTGCTTTGCTAAGTATTTGTCCCCGTGTTGTTTTTTCTGTTTCCCAAGGTTTTAATTTTTCTTCTTTCTCTGCCTGTAATTCAGTTTTTTGGGTTTTAAGTTGTTGGAGAGTCTCTTCATGTACACGTTTCTGGTCAGTGATTGTTTGAGAATCTACCTGGAGAGTCCAAAGGGTTTCATCAGGAATAAAGTTACTTTGCGGTGCTTCTTCTTTACCGTTAAGCTCCATATCGATGAGTTCCATTTTGCGGGTGATGTAATCGATGGTTGTGGACAAATCAAACTCTAAATCGCTTTCTGCCATATAACTCGTATAATGAGTCACCAGATCGCTCAAGTAGGAACGATTAAAACCGCGCCAGGCGTTGCCTTTTTGTTCCCTTTGATATAAGTCATCAAAGAATTTAATGAGTTCAGGGTTAGTACACTCCAGGTTTTTCAATAACCTGTCTTTGGGAATTTTCGCAGAAGGAATATAAAAACCTTTATCCTCTTCTAATGCACTCTTAAATTGTTTTAATTCGTCCCTGGCCTGTCTTAGAAAACTCTCCCGGTTTCTTTTTTTCGCGTGAAGACTATCGATAGATTCTGTTATATCCTCAATTACCGCTTCGGTTTTCCCAATTTTTTTCTCTATATCTTCAAACTGTGGGGCATAGGTTTTAATAATACCGGCAGTCTCCTGCTCGTATCGCATTTTAAATTTAGAGTCTGCAAAACTCTTGCGAACCAAATCTCGCCCGAGAGTGGAGCTTTCATTGAAGGACTGATTGATGCGCTGACTGGCTTTGTCTAAAGCTTGGCCCCTGTTTAATTTAGTGATTTCGCGCTCCAGTCTCTTCACTTCCCGTGTTGCATTTTGTATTAACTCCTGGGTGGCCTTGATTTGAACTTCTTTTTCTTCAATAAGAGGAGATAGTTTTTCCCGACGAGCTCTAATAAAGTTTTCATGAAAGCGGCTAAGTTCAACCCCTTCAGGAATCGGGTATAAGGATTCGAGCTCTTGTTTTTGTTTTTCTAACCCTTGCAGATACATGCGAAGTTCACCAATAGCACTTTTATAAGATTCTCGATCCGCGGATAAGCGCTCGTTAGGCGTTGCCAGATTCGAAGGCACAATGTGCAAGTCCATTTCAGGCGGCTCACCGACTAGTGAAGCTGGTTTTTGGACTGGTGTCACTACTGGAGCATCCTTCATACTCTCAACATACTGCTTTAATAAAGTGACTTCTTTAATTTGCATGTGAAGTAGTCCATTCTCCTTATCAGAGAGGCTGGAAGTAAGTTGAGCCGCAATCTTAGCATTATCAAAATAGATTTGACGGAATTGATAATTGGATTGCAGAGCATTGCCAATTCTCTCATTATAGATATCTGTAGAGTCTATGTGTTGGTTATACAATCCTCTCCAGAGGGCAACAATTTTTTCCTCTTGCGCCCCTTCAGCTAGAGCTCTGATTAGGGGGGAGGTTTTTATTTCAGGGGGTAAACCCAACTTTGAGTTTTCTTCATGCCATTGCTCATTGAACTCAGCAAATTGTTGTACTGCTTGTTGGAGCTCTTTAAGCATGCGGTCTACTTTTTCGAGTTGTTCTTGCAGTTTTTGCAGGTATTTTTCCAGCTCTGCCGGGTCATTAGAAAGATTTATGTTTAAAAGCGGGCTTACTGTTTGAAAAATTTTTTCCACTTCCCGGATTTTTGTCTTTAACGAGTCCTCCTGTTGCTCCCAAAGCTTTCTTCTTTCCTGTTTTATCTTTAAAAAAGCCACACTTTGCTCAACTTCATTGGGGTCTTTATGGATTTCGTAAATTTGTAAGCGGCGATCCAGTATTTTTTTTAAATTCCCTAAAAGTCTTTCAGCAGGTTTCCGCACTTCTGTAGTGATAACCTTCCCTGGAATTTGTTCCAGTATTTCGGGTTTGAGCGCTTCTACCAGAAAATTTTGTAAGGCTTTTCCCACCTCATAGGTACGTTGATCCACAATTTTGGGAACCCAACTATCATCCAAAAATGAAAAAGAAGAACTTATGGTTGATTGGTTCATGATTGCTGGTGCATACCCGCCGCTACTGGATGCGGCAATGTTCCACACCGCTTGTAATACTAAGGCTGAATATTCATCCAGTTGCTCTGCGGATGCTACCGAGCCTGATTCAGGTGCCTTTATTGATTTGGGCAAAAGAGCAGGATTTACAAACACTTGATCGGAGAGTTCCTGATTTAACAACTTAGTGTTGACCTGTAATGCATGACCTCTATTAATAGTTCTTAAATCAGTTTCTAGTTTTTTAATTAACTGGAATATATTGCTCATAATTTACCTTTCACTATTAATTAACGGTCTGGTTTTTCCTGCACCACTATATCCAGATATTCATATTATAAATCTTGTACATTAATTTAACATTAATTATTTTGTTTATTTTTTAATTGAATCGGCAAATTTTTGTCTTTTCCAGGCGGATTTTATGTCCAAATGTTCCTCATGGTGTTTTTTCGCCGCTTTTGAGATAATACTTCGTTGGTTAGTCAACTTCTAAAGTGAATTAAGGAGAAGGGACCTCCAATTTATTATCACAGAGATTGGTTATGTTCCATTTTATTACAACCTGAAGTAATAAAAACATTTTTTTGGAGAAAAGCTTAGTGTTTGAACGTCCTCAAGGTGGTGAGCGAGCGGTATTGGTGCAATTAGCACTACCAGGAATTGATGCAGACAAGGCATTACAGGAATTTGAAGAGTTAGCGCTTTCGGCAAATGCAGAAATACTGGATTGTGTTTTAGGTACACGGGCAACTCCGGATGCCAAATATTATATAGGCAAAGGAAAGGCGGAAGAGATAGCCCAACTTGTTAAAGCGCTAGATGCGGAACTGGTGCTTGTCAACCATGAGTTATCCCCCTCCCAGGAACGCAATCTGGAACGTTTATTTGAATGTCGTGTAGTGGACCGAAGCGGATTGATTCTCGATATTTTTGCTCAACGGGCGCGAACATTTGAAGGAAAACTGCAAGTCGAGTTGGCTCAATTACAGCACTTATCAACTCGACTGGTTCGCGGCTGGACTCATCTGGAGCGGCAAAAAGGGGGAATTGGATTGCGCGGCCCTGGGGAAACGCAGTTGGAAACAGACCGTCGTTTATTGCGAGAGCGCATTAAATACATTAATAAACGTTTGGAAAAAGTGCGCGGCAATAGGGATCAAAACCGCCAGGCCAGGCGTAAAGCCTCTTTGCTTACCGTCTCTTTAGTCGGTTATACCAATGCTGGAAAGTCCACTTTGTTTAATGCATTGACTGGTGAAAACATTTACGTGGCAAATCAGTTGTTTGCTACCCTGGATCCTACCATGCGTCAACTCAATTTGCCGGGTTCTTCCTCGGTGATTTTAACGGATACTGTAGGGTTTATTCGGGATTTACCCCATCAATTGGTAGAAGCGTTTCGTGCCACACTAGAAGAGACTCAACAGGCAGATTTATTATTGCACGTAATCGATATTTCGGATCCTCATTGGCGGGATAATGTTTTCTCAGTTGAACAGGTACTCGATGAATTGGGAGTGCATGATATCCCTGTAATTCTGGTATTCAATAAAATTGACTTGAAAGAAGGATATACGCCCAAGGCAGATTGTCAGGAAGGCAAATGTAAAGTATGGATCTCTGCCGCATCAAATTTTGGTCTGGATTTACTCAAAGAAACAATTAGTAGTCAGTTGCATGGGGCTATCCTTATTGAAGATGTGGTACTTAGAGCAACCCAAGCAAAATTACGCGCACAACTCTACGATTTAGGAGCGGTTTTAAGTGAATCACATACTGAAGATGGGGATTGGTTGTTGAAAATTCGCATTACCCAGGAACAAAAACATCGGCTGTTCGCAGAGGAGAAGCATTAATTTTGTCTGCGCGCCAGCCCCCTGCGAGCGGCAGTAGGTACATGGCTGGCTCTGTAAGAGGGATTAGCCCCCACTATCCCTTTCCTATTTCCATATCCAGGGTTTTAAGGTCCTGACCACCGTAAAGGGTATTAGCGAGCTCTCCCTGGGGATTGATAACAAAAGTAACCGGCACGCCAATAATATCACCCAATCCTAAAGCAAAGGCTGGATCTGTCGCCAGAGAAGGATAGCGGATATTAAATTTTTGAATGAGTTTTTTTTGTTTATGTAGCGGAAGCCCATCATAATTTACCGCAAATAACACGACAGGGTCTTTCTCATGCTTTTCATAAAAACGATTCAACTCAGGAATTTCATCGATACAGGTTTTACACCATCCTGCCCAATAATTAATGAGTACCCATTTACCTTTCAAAGATGAAAAAGGGATGGTATTCCCCAGAGTATCTTTAAGCAGGACGTCAGCTTGGCTTAACGGGGCTAGGCTCATTAAAACAAATGCGCGTAATAAGTTTTTTATTTTTGAATTCATTGTTATCTCATGCCATATTTCAGCACTACTTTATTCTATAGGTAAGTGCTGAGGGGAAAAAATATTTATTGGGGTACTATATAAAAAATTTGATGCAAAATCACTGGATTTAATGAATTAGGTCTACAGAGTAGATTAAGAATAGCAAATTTAGGTATGATGAGTTTATTTTAAAAAACTTTAATTTCCATGGCAAAACTCTATTTTTATTTTGCAGCAATGAATGCTGGAAAAAGTACCGTTCTCTTACAATCGAGTTATAATTATCGCGAACGGGGAATGAATACATTATTATTTACGCCCTCAATAGATAACCGCTACCAGCAGGGAATAGTTCATTCACGCATTGGACTTTCCGAGCAAGCGCTGATATTTAATCCAACGGATGATCTGTACCAACAAGTCTTGGCACAAGAGAAAAAATACGCTTGCCTCCTGGTCGATGAAGCGCAATTTTTAACCCGTGCACAAGTTCATCAATTGACAGAAATTACTGACCAACTTCGAATTCCCGTCCTTGCTTACGGATTACGTACCGATTTTCGTGGAGAATTATTTGAAGGAAGTCAGTATCTACTGGCATGGGCAGATGAGCTCGTTGAATTGAAAACTATCTGTCATTGCGGTCGGAAAGCGACAATGATTTTACGCTTAAACGCCAATGGTGAGGTGATCACGGAAGGGGAACAAGTCGTTATCGGAGGTAATGATATGTATTCTTCAACCTGTAGAAAGCATTTTAAGCTCAGAGAACCGGGGCTTAATCGAGTTATAAAAGAACCATTGACAGAGCGCGTTTAAAGGGGTTAAAGAACCTTGATTACCTGCAAGTGATAAAATATCCTAGCCTCCGATATTCCAGAGGCTTTAAAGATTTCAGGGACCTGATTATGACTTTAAATGCAGGGTATTTTCGGAAAGAGCTTCGGGTATTGGCATTTTTTCTGGAATTGAATCCATTACATGGACCGCATATTCCAGAAGTTTTTTAGGATCACCAACAGGAATATCACTAGGGATACCTTCCAATACTTTGGTTTGGCCGGTTGTGGTAAATGTTTCCAAAGTTTCCCGATATTGAGGGGATCTCATCAGCACACAAACATCTTCCATGGTTAAAATTCTTTGCTCTCCGGTGATCAACCCTAATTCTTGGGCTCGTTTGTTCATTCTCTCGAGATACTCCAAAAACTTCTCGCCTTTCCCGAAGGCTGTTGTGAACAGTTGTAACGACATTAAACTTTTACAAAATTCGGGATTTGTAATAGTTACTATATCAAATGTTTCCCCTTCAGTTCTCATAAAGCCCTGCAAGATGCGTCCGGAAGCATTTTTCACCAGCTTTAAGGTATGAAGATGTCTATGGGTTGGATGCCAATCATCTTCGGGTGTTGCCCCCAAAACTACAGTGGTTTCATTATTTCCTTGAGCCAAATCAAAAATATCTTCGCTTCGTGTACGGTTCCCCAATTTTAAGTCTTCCTCAATTATATTTTGCTGATAATTAAACTGCTCTACATCAATATGACTTGCAATTTGGGGCCGAATAAATACGAAGGGTAAACCCATGGAGGTAATGGCACCTTTCGCACGGATAAGTTGAAACCCTATCATGTATTCCTTGACGGTATGTGGATCGGGCGAGGTCGAGAGTAACAAACTGCTCTTCGGATTTTCTATGAATTCAGCGATATTTAAAGATGCTGGCCTTTTCGCGTAATCCCCTCCTCCCAATTTCCCATGAAGGGCAATACTATTGAGTTCACTAAAGCTTGCCATTCCTCGATGGACGATATCCTCATCACTGATTAAACTGCCAAGCAACTGCTTAAAGCCTGCATTTTCCCTGTGTACTGGTACTTCAATGGTCTTCGGGATTTGCATTGATGTTTTGGGAGAACTAAAGATTGACCCATATTTACCGACCTGCTGCGCAGGATTAATTTCTCTTAGAATAGTTTGACTTAATGCACTTGAGCGAAGACTGAGTATGCTCCTCATGATTTGAGTTCCTCATATTATGCTTTAGGTAAACGCAAGATTTTTGAAAAATCTGCTTGTTTTATAAGCATAGTACAGGAAAAATTTTGTTCAAAAAAGGAAAATTTTTTTTCATAAAATCAAGGCCAGGCTTGAGGATAAAACAAGTCATGTTTCTCCTTATGCATGGAAATGACCTTGTAGATATACTCATGAAGAGGTTTAAAATGATTATTACGGGAATTAAAATAAACAGTGAGTATGGGGAACAAATTTGCTTTCTATACCCCTAATAAATTTTGGACTATGCTATAGTGCAATGGCGGAGAATTTAGCTTGTTCGCAAGTTAACATGGAGTATGCTCATGAGCGAGATTAAAGTAGAGCGATTAATCAAAGGGATTCTGGTGCGCGAGGGTGCGGGGGTGAAATTACATCGCTATATCGGAATTGAGAGGACTAATGATTTTGAGCCCTTTCTCTTGCTTGATTATTTTAACAGTGCAGA
Organism: Fluoribacter dumoffii NY 23; assembly: GCF_000236165.1. Classification (NCBI taxonomy): domain Bacteria; kingdom Pseudomonadati; phylum Pseudomonadota; class Gammaproteobacteria; order Legionellales; family Legionellaceae; genus Fluoribacter; species Fluoribacter dumoffii. The sequence continues at coordinate 25,781 of NZ_CM001373.1, forward strand.
GCCTTTAGATTATATGGCTGGATTTCCTGCTCACCCCCATCGTGGCTTTGAAACCATAACTTATTTGCTCGAAGGCAGCATTACTCATGAAGATAATAAAGGGCATAAAGGGGTTATTAGTGCAGGAGATGTACAATGGATGACTGCGGGCAAGGGTATTATCCATTCAGAAATGCCTTCAGCCAATGGTCGGTTGCATGGATTTCAACTTTGGTTAAATTTACCTGCATCAGAGAAAATGACAGCTCCCCGTTATCAAGAAATGCAAAGTAGTCAATTGCCAGTAGAAATACATGAATGTGGTGGACAAATTAAAGTTATTGCCGGGCAGACCGATAAGGGAACGGCTTCACCCATCTCTGGAATTGCCACGCGACCTTTATTGTTTGATATTATTTTGCCACCGGCTGCGGGCATCCAGCAACATATCCCCAATGATTATCAAGCCATTCTTTTTGTTGTTTCAGGAACTGTCCGTATAGGAGAACAATTAGTACAACATGAGACATTGGCAAAACTGGGTGCCGGTGATGTTTTGCAGTTGAAGAGTGAGACAGCAAGCCAATGCATTTTAATCGCGGCAGCAAGAATTCATGAACCGATAACCCGTCATGGTCCTTTTGTTATGAATACCCAGGAAGAAATAATTCAGGCTATGGACGATTTTCGTAGTGGCAGATTCTAATTTGGTGGAACAGAAACCTAGATCCCTGTCTCTTGGAAATGTTTCTCCAGCGCACGAAGGATTGTTCTTGCTTACTCGCTAAAATTAGGGAGTAAAACATCTCTAAATTGTTTTACTCCCTTGAAGAAAATGCTGGGGAAATGTGGATTTCAATCTTTTTTAAGCCAGTTGGCTAATAATATCTCCATTGTTTTGCGAGCCTCCCTTAATGAATCTGAGTCAATCGCAGAGGGAGAATGTAAATCATCGCAATGAGCTGCTCCCTGGATTAAGTGATAAGTTAATTTGGGATTAATCGCATTCCCATTTTTTTCTGCCAAAGACAAAGTAGACCACGGATCGTTTTCCCCGTTCGTAAAATAAATATTGGAAGTTAAAGTGTCCATTAAAGGGATGTATAAAGTATTATTGATTTCTTCGGTGTTAACCGGTTGGGTTAGGCCAAACAAGCGCTCACATATTTTATGATGGTAGTCCAGGTTTATTAATGAAGAGCGGGTAGAAAAAGCAGGATTGGGATGGGCATTTTGCCAATAACCATACTCTTTGCACGATTGATAGTACCATTGGCGCATTCCCAAACCGTCCTTATAAGCAGCTGGATTTTCACTCATGGCTCCTTGTGCTGTCATCTCTACTGCATTAATATGCATGGCTTTATATAAATTTTTAGCAAATTCAGCATAGCCTTGAAGCGGAGTGGGGCTTGTTGCCAGACGGGTACAAAATTCGTCACGCATCCCATATTGCACTGCGGCCGCACCTGTATCGGCAATTAAATATAAAAAATCCACTGGATCATCCACGGCGGATGCCTCAAATAGTTCCTTCATTTCTTTCCATTTCGCTGCATCCGACAAGCTTGCCTCTACTTCGTTGACTGCCTCGCGCATTTGAGCGGCGCATTTGAGGCCGGCAACCTGGGTGACATGGGCGTCATATTCAATAAAATCTTCTTTTGCCATTACAGGGGCTGATGAGGCTAAGGCACCTACAACCAGATAGGGAAATTTTAAACGATAATAAGCTGATAATGAGCCAGGGTAAGAACCGCCAAAGGCAACCCATTTTCCATTCCAGTTTCTTTCATTTTTTAAATGACGTTGAAAAGCAGCCAGATCATCTAAAGCTGCTTCTGTAGTTAAAAAACGCAAGTGTTCCGTGGACAAGGTATTAAAAGGTAAACTATCCCCATAATAACGATGTTCGAGGGCAACCAGTTTGGCATGGAATTTCTGTGCGTAATTTCTGATTGCACCATTTAAAGCACGTTTGCTACACGCAGCTTCACCGCAAATATAAAAAAACACCGGCGCATCCATTTCAGGTCCATAGGATTCATCTATATAGTAACGCTGGTAAAAATTACCTGTTCCAGGATTATTATGATCAATTAATTGTTTGAAGTAACCGAGCTTAATGGTTTGCTCCGCAAGCAAAGGAGTTTTTTCTTCATTTATCTTTTGTAGATATCGTTCGATCATCCCTGCCTGAGCTGGAGAAAAAAAAGCATATAGGCTAAGAAAAAAGAGGGTTATGCATTTAATAATCATCCTGTTGATCCTAAAGTTATTTTCCGATTAAACCGTGAGAAACGCCCGAACACAGCGCACACGGTGGAGGCTAGGCCTGACTTCAACTCCCTGGGTACTTTGTTGATTGCCAAAAAACTCCTGATACCAGGCATTGCTTTGGGGGCTGCTGTATTCCGTAGAGCTCCAATATCGGCCCGTCAAGTCCGTCAAAAATCCTAAACTATATAGGTTTGAAAAAATATTTTCTATGCCGCTGGGACAACCCGCATTTGAGCTGTTTGGTAAACTTGGAGTATATATTCCCAGCTCACAGATTGCCGGTAAATACCACGTCCCTTGCATTACTGAGCCGCTATTGTCGTTTGTAATTTGATAACATAACGTAGCGGCATTATCAGGAGGTGTGGCGGGGGGTTGATAAAAAGAGAAAATTTGATTGGTATCACAGGATCCATCCGTGGCGCCATCGCATACATCGCCCCCACTTACAGTAGACGTTTCGGTGATGCCAGGAATAGAAGTTGTATTTAGACTCCAGACATAGCCAGAACTCTCATCAACATCCTTTACTACATAAATATTGAATAGGCCTTGTACAGAATAAATTAAATAATCAAAATAAGAAAATGCTAAGGCGATGCTAGGGGGAGAACTGATATTATCTCCATCAACTAATATTCCGCCTTGGGCAACAGCAGGTGAAAAAGCGTTGGAAGCAATGTTTATAGTACATGAACCATTACCTCCGATAACAGGACACGTTGTACTACTGACCGTTGTCCAGGCTGAAGGTAAATTTATTTTCACGTTATAGGCTGGATTGCTGGTTAGGTTCAAAACGGTAACATTAATCCCCGCAGGATCATCCAGGGGGATAATAGCAGTCGTAGGCACAGAGATTGTGGTGGCAGCAACCGGGATAACATTGATGGTAACCGGAATGGAGTTTGAGGTGTTCGCGCCAAAAATTGTTGCTGTGGTAGTTCCTGTAACATTGCCTGATTGAAAGGTAATTTGGCATGAAGTGTTTGGGGCTAGGGAGCTTGGACAGCTATTGGTGACGACGATATTTAGAGAAGGCGAAGGTGCTAGAGAGGCCTGCACCACTGATGCATCTAGAGTACCAATATTGGTTACGGTTACGGATTGCGTTTCACCTCCTGCGTGGATATTCAGTGTTGTGGGGGAGACGCTGAGGGTTGCTTGCGGAATTGTTTCAGTAATCCCTATCGTTACTGAGTTTACGGTGTTAGAGCCTGCAATAGTTACTGAAGTACTGCCTGCATTGGGTCCGGGGGTGAATGTGAATTGGCAAGAGGCATTGGGAGCCAAGACAGAAGGACAATTACTGGTTACTGAAATGCCAAGACTGGGGGAATTGAATGTAGCCTGTACATTATTTGCACCTGCATTTCCACTATTGGTCACCGTAACGCTTTTGGAGGCACCAGCGTAGGTTAAATTGACGGAAGTTGGCGAGGCGCTCAATCTTGCCTGGGAGCTAACACAGGTCAATGCCCGCATATCGAAAAAGGTCGAGCTAGTGTTTGTACCTTTAACTAATACATTCGAAATTAAAAAAGCTATGGAAGTATTGGTAAAGAAGGAAATCGTACAACTTTGTCCCGGCGATAACGAGGAAGGGCAGCCATTATTTTGTATAACATAATTAATAAAGTTACTGTCTGAAGAAGAAGCCCGGATATTCTTGGCGACGATTTTGGAATTGTTCGTTATGGTAACTGCACCTGGTTTAGGAAGGCACTGAGGGCGATTCAGGCTAATCTGGATGACGCAATTTTGCAGGGAAGTAGCGCAAACCCCAACGGTATCTTCGCTATTAATGCTTAGGGTGGCCAGTTCTCCTGCCGTAGCCGCAGCCCATATGAGGTGTAAAGGCAAAATGAAAAGCAGAGCAAAATAGAGTCGTTTTGATATAAAGCAACGCATGAATTTTATCCTTATAAGTAACAGGCGCGTAGATTATGCAACCATATACAGGCCCCGTCCATTTTGCAAGAGTATGGTTTATAGTGATTGATTTATTGAAAAATAAACGTTTATTTTATCAGGTTCTCAGTAGAACAAAATTCACACACTTAGCTTGTGGGTTGTTTATTTTCATGCCATTATGCTGCTATTGTAATTTTTTTGGTGCTTTTTATGATAAAAAAACTTCTGGGTATTTCTCTTGTTTTTATCACTTATGATGCATTTGCGGTAACCGAGTTGGATTTATATCAGGCTCCCTTAAGCAGTTTGAAGCAATTTTCACTAAAAAAAACAACTAAAATGACTGCACCTTTTGCAGCGATTTCAAAAGAAGAAAAAAATACTTTGCGGCAAATCAATCAGACCCAGGAGCACGCAAAAACCATCATGCGCTACCAACAGATGTATCGGGGAATCCCTGTTGTGGGTGCGCAAATTATGGTCACTAAAGAGGATGCACAAGTTAACGGACATTTGCTCAATGACATTCAACTGAATATTCAACCCGCGCTGAGTCCAAATCAGGCCATTGAACTGGCTAAAAAATCCTGGTTTAGTTTTAATTCCCCCATGCCTGTTTATGAGGAGTTAGGCGAGCTGCAAATCAGGGCAAATCAGAATGAATTGAAGCTGGTTTACCAAGTATCATTTAAAACAAACCAGGGCGATAATAAGCCGGCACTGCCAATTTTTATCATCGATGCACACACTGGCGATATCCTCGAGCAATGGAATAATATAAAAAATTATCTGGATGCTGGTCCTGGTGGAAATGAAAAGGTCCACGAGTATTGGTATGGAAAAGATGGCTTACCTTTTTTGGAAGTGTTCCAGCAGGGAAGCCAATGCATCATGAATACAAGCAAGGTAAAACTGGTTAATCTGGAATTTGCCTGGGATTGGAATGATCTTTTGAGCACGCCTTTTCAATATCCCTGCAGCAATAATGTAGAAGAAAACATTAATGGGGCGTTTTCCCCAACCAATGATGCCTATTATTTTGGCCAGACTATCGTGGATATGTATAAGGACTGGTATGGGATCAATGCATTACAAAATCCCGATGGTACATCAATGCAGTTAGTTATGCGTGTACATTTTGGACAACATTATGATAATGCATTTTGGGACGGACAGTTCATGTCTTTTGGCGATGGGGAGGACTTTTATCCCCTGGTTTCTCTAGACGTAGCAGGGCATGAAGTCACCCATGGTTTTACCGAACAACATTCGGGTCTTGAATACCATGATGAGTCCGGAGCCCTAAATGAATCCCTATCTGATATGGCCGGGCAAGCAGCACGTGCTTATCTTCTGGAAAAATTTCCCCAACTTTATAATAAACTTTATTTGGAGCCAGATACGGTAACATGGGGAATTGGCGAAACTATAGTCCGCGATTCTTTTGGCAAAGCATTACGCTTTATGGATTTTCCATCTTCAGATGGCAGTTCCGCTGATTGTTTGGACAAGAATTTGGCCCAAAGTCATGGGGCCTATTGCGCCATTAGTTATCCTGAATTGGTTGCCTATGCTAAATCCCGTATTCCTAATCCTCAAGAAAGACAAAGTTTTATTGTGCACACAGCAAGTGGAATATTTAATAAAGCGTTTTATTTATTGGCCAAGAACATAGGGATCAAACAGGCATATCAGATGATGATTATTGCCAATAGTAAATATTGGACGCCGACAACCAACTTTATTAAAGGTGCTTGTGGAGTACTTTATGCTGCAAAGGATTTAAATGTAAATCACAAAATGGTCAAATCCGTATTTGATCAAGTCGGAGTGGATACTCACAGTTGCCGGATGATTTAATATCTCTTTCGCCAGGGAAATTCAGCAGCGAGGTTTATGCCTGGCTTCTGAATTTAGCCGGCTCTTTCGATGCATAAATGCGTCATTTTTTTTTAAGAATAGGGTGCAGCCGAATTTCTGTCTCTGCTTAATTCACAAAGCGCTTTTTTTGCTCTGCATGTTATTTGCTGGACAGTGGAATTAGTATATAATTATCGGTTCAATATTTATTTAGGTTGGGAGCTAAATGGTCATCTTTTTTATCACTCTAAGCATTTTGGTGTTAAGCCTGCTTTGCGTAGCCGTGATGGTTTTCAAGCTCTTTCGTCAGCCCGCTGAACCTTTATCTTTAATGCAATACCTGAAACTAGGCATCAGCGGAGTAATTGCTTTTATCGCCGACACTTTGGGTATCGGTAGTTTTGCTGTGAATGTCACCCTGGCAAAAATGATGGGTACCTTCCGCGATGATGAAATGCCTGCTGTGAATAATGGAGCACAGGTTATTCCCGGTACTATCGAGTCCTTGTTTTTCATGGGTTTGATTGATGTGGATTTAACAACCCTCCTCACTCTAGTTATGGGGACCTGTGTCGGCGGCCTACTGGGTGGTTTTGTCGTGAGTCACTTAAGTAAGCAAGCGATTCGGTTGGCGATGATTTGCTGTTTTGCGCTGATTATCCTCCTCTTAATTTCACACCAGTTCCGTTTATTACCTGTTGGAGGTGAGTTAACGGAATTAAGCTCCTGGAAATTAATAATAGGTTTCCTGGCAATGGTGGTTTGCGGTGCTTTAACTTCAGTAGGTGTGGGATTATTTGTAATGGTACAAGGGGTGCTCTTCCTGATGAATATTTCCCCTGCAGTAGCTTTCCCAATTATGACCACTGCTGGAGCCATGCAGCAACCCTTAACTACTTTGGTGTTTTTAAAACACAATAAAATCCCGTTAAAGAAAACCTTGATTCTGAGTCTTTCCGGTTGTTTAGGCGTTCTGATCACTATCCCAGTCTTTATGCAGTTAACCATTACCTGGCTGCATCTACTTTTGCTATTCATCCTGATTTATAATTTCTTTGCTGTAGGCCGCAGCTATTTGCAATCAAGACCCAGCAAAAATTTTGTTCAAACTCCAAGACCATCCCCTCTTGTAGCTGCAGAATAATAATCCCTACTTTACACGCTCATTTGGTGAGGGTGTAAAGTATATAGTATGATGGCCACATTTTAAGGTTAAAGAATTCCCTATGGACGAACCAGTTAGTAAATCACAGAAAAAAAGAGAAGCCGATTTTTTGCAGAAAATGGGCGTAAAAATGATTGACTTAAGTTTAGCCAAACTTGATTTACTGCCCCTTCCCGAAAATTTATACAAAGCAATTATTGAAGCTAAGGCAATTAAGAGTCATGGTGCTAAAAGAAGGCAAGCTCAATTAATTGGAAAATTGATGCGTGCTGCCGATTATGAAGAAATTTTAGCTGCCTATGAGAGTTTGCTTGCGGAAGAAAGTGCCCAAACTGCATCTTTCCATGAAGTGGAGCATTGGCGTGATCGATTGATCAACGGCGGTAAAGACGCTTTAACTGCATTTGTAGAAGCTTATCATCCGGAAGATGTTCAGCATTTAAGACAACTCATCAAAAAAGCTGTTGATGATCAACAGAAAGAAAAAAACTCCGGCGCTGCTAAAGCATTATTCCGCTATTTGAGGTCATCCATAGAATGAACTATTCTTTATTCATAAGTTGCCCCCGCGGGCTTGAATATTTATTAGAAGAAGAATTAAAAGCTTTAGGCTTGATGGTTACCCGCGTCAATCCGCAAGGGGTTTATGGGGAAGCTAATTTATTGACTCTATATAAATTATGTCTCTGGTCAAGAATAGCCAATCGGGTGCAATTAATTCTTTTTAGTGGATATGCTGGTAATGAACAAGCACTCCACCAGCTGTGTACCCAATTTCATTGGCAAACCGTGTTTTCACAGGATAAAACCATTGCCATCGAGTTCCATGGCTCCTCCGAGCAGATTCGCAATACCATGTTTGGCGCGCAGGTAGTCAAAGACGGAATCGTTGATCATTTCCGCCGGCTCAATCATAGCCGTCCGTCTGTGGATAAGGAAAACCCGCAAATCCTTATTCATGCTTATTTAAAAAATGACGTCGTCACCGTAAGTTTTGACCTTACGGGATACAGCTTGCATCAAAGGGGATATCGCCGCAAAGCAGGGGCTGCTCCTTTAAAGGAAAATGTCGCGGCTGCACTACTGATGCGGGCCAAATGGCCAGAATTGGCTGCTAAAGGATATGCGTTGCATGATCCTTTTTGTGGTGCCGGAACTTTGGTGATTGAAGCAGCAATGATGGCAGCGCATATTGCCCCTGGTTTATTGCGGCAAGATCAGTCCTTGCAGTATTGGGCGCAGCATCAATCCTCATTATGGGAAAAAATGCGGGTAGAAGCCTTGCAACAAGTTAAACCTGTACCAGTAACTTTATTAGGTACTGATGCAGACCACCAAATCATTACCATAGCGCGGGCAAATGCCGAACGTGCAGGTGTTGCCCCCCTGGTAGAATTCAAAACGCAAGCACTAAAAGAAATTGAAGCGTCAACAACCAAAGGACTGGTCGTATGTAATCCACCTTATGGTGAGCGTCTAAGCGATGTAACCCATCTGGTTCCTCTCTATCAGCAGCTGGGTAAAGTTTTGCATGCACATTATCAGGGCTGGAAGGCAGCCGTTTTGACTTCAAACCCTATTCTAGCAAAGTCTTTAGGATTACGTGCCAGTAAACAATATACCCTTTATAACGGAGCCCTGGAATGCAAGCTTTATTGTTTGGACATTCATAGCGCCAATGAACTTAAAGGGGGGTTGAGCAATGCTGCTTTGTCTGAGAGTGCCCAGATGCTTCTTAACCGACTGGAAAAAAATTACCGTCATCTGCAAAAATGGGCAACAAAAAACAATATTTCCTGCTTTCGTATATATGATGCAGATTTACCTGAATATGCCTATGCAATTGACGTGTATAATGATTATGCCGTGCTTCAGGAATACGCTGCTCCTGCAAGCATTCCAGCTCATAAAGCAGAGAAACGTAGTCTGGAAGTAATGCAAGTTGTTCCCAGGTTATTAAAATTAGAACCCAATCATTTAATAGTAAAACAACGGAAGCCACAAAAGGGCCGTGAGCAATATCAAAAATTAGGACAAAGTCAAAAATCGATGGTTGTTACTGAAGGTCAAGCCAAATTAAAAGTTAATTTATACGATTATCTGGATACAGGTTTATTTTTAGACCATCGCATTATGCGCTTAAATTTCGCCCAATTAAAACCTGGAACACGTTTTCTTAATTGTTTTTGTTATACCGCCAGCGCCAGTGTACATGCCGCATTAGCTGGCGCATTAACCACCAATGTCGATCTTTCCAATACTTATTTACGCTGGGCTGAAGACAATTTCAAACTCAATCATCTTGATTTATCCAAACACCAGTTTGTGCAGGCTGATTGTCGTGAATGGATGAGAGTGACCCGCGAGCGTTTTGATGTTATTTTTCTAGATCCCCCCAGTTTTTCCAATTCCAAACGTATGACTGATACCTTGGACATTCAACGGGATCATGTTGTTTTGGTGAACTCGGCAATGCGATTGTTAAATCCTAATGGTGTTTTGTATTTTTCAACCAATTTGCGGCAATTTAAACTGGAGCCGCTACTCAAGGAAAAGTATTCGGTTCAAGATATCAGTGCGCAAACTATAGATCAGGACTTTAAGCGAAACCAAAAAATTCATCACTGTTTTAAAATAATGATGACGCAATTTGCCCCTACTTGAACTGGATTCGCATACAGGGAGTAAACATGAAAAAGAGAAGGAAAAAGAATATCTTGACACCCGCTAATGTATACCAGCATATGATGCGTAATGCATTCTTTGGGTTATTGATGACGGCTGCAGCACTCTTTGTAGGGATGTTGGGATATCATCATTGGGAAAAAATGTCGTGGGTCGATTCGTTCATGAACGCTGCCATGATACTTTCCGGGATGGGACCTGCCTCCAGCTTGGTCACCATTTCTGGAAAAATCTTTGCGGGATGTTATGCCTTATTTAGCGGGCTGGCATTTATTGCGATTATGGTAATAATCCTTTCTCCGCTTATCCACCAGTTTTTTCGTAAGATTCATTTGGAAAGTAAAACGATCTACTCTGAAGGGCAGGAATAAAGATTGCGTCCGCGATTTTTCGTAAAACGGTTGAATTTGGATGGAATGCGGTAAGGGAGGTACGCTGAGTTTCGACCGACCCTTAAGCAGTTTCAAATCCAACCGAGAGAACTATAAAGTATCTTTTTCAGTACCGTATATTTGCACCTTTAGAGAGTGCATGAGTCCAGCCATGAAAAACAGTTCTGCGACCAGAAACAAAGGTGCAATGAGGGCCTGGCTTAGATTATCCATAAATGCCGGCTTTTTGCCTTCCAGGTAATGACCATAAAATTGCAATCCCCAACCTATGACAAAAAAAACTACAAAAGCCCATATGCCCAGGGTTGTAGGACCGTCCTGGCTAAACCAATTAGCGATCATCAGGAGAAGGATCATGATGGGCGTTAGTGCCAAAGCGAGCTGCCAATTTAAACGAAAATAGTAAATTAAAGCGATTAAGGTCCCCAAGCAGGCAAGGTCCGTTGCAAAAACACCTGGCATAATGATTTTTATGAAGCCTAGCAAAATCATCAAAGATAAAATAATTAGAGGAACTCCAGCCATGTGAGTATAACGGGTTTTGACGTTTTGATGATAGGCTGCATAAAACTGTGCTTGTTCAATAAATGATTTCATTTTAAAAAGATTCTGATAGAAGTTATTAAAACATAGCACATTCTCTTGAAAAAAGCAGTTGTCTGCAGATGGCGATAAGGGGGGCGAAATTCAATAAAATCCGGTTTCGCTTTGCTCCACTGCCATAAGTTTATTTATCAAACGAATAAGTTCCGACAATATAAAGCACATTACCATTCGTGGATGAGCCCGGTATGTAGGCTGCCTTGAGGGAAAGTTTCTTATAAAATACCCCGGCCCAGGGGACTGCTCCCGGGAAAGGAATGTTATGCAAAATATCGGGACGTGCCGTAACCAACACTGAAAATCCCAATCCCGCTCCAAAATCTTTAGTCAGATGCGCTACTTTTAAGTAGGCGTAGCCCGCGGTGGGCTCTACGTTACGATGTGAATCAAGGAAAGCAAATGCATAAAGGCCGTGCCAATTTCCCTTTTCATCAAAAAATCCTTTTCCAAGTCCTCCCCCCCAGGCAAGTTCATTGTATTTTTTTTCCCGAATTCTTTCGGGGGAATAGGTAAAGCGGTTGTGCCAGGCATAGCCGGAAAGATAAAGATCGGTATTTCCCTCAGTCCAGGTCTGATGTAAGCGACGACAAAGAGGCTTAAACAAAGGAAGCCAATATTTACAGCCTTTGGGCTCTTCCGGGTTCAAACTCGTATTAGGGTCTTTTTGTTCTTGCGGGGCATTTACCTCAGTGGTGTGTATTTCATGAGTTTTGTTATAAGATAAAGTTTGAGAAGAAATTAGGGATGGATTACTACTGTAAGCATTAAAAGAAAACAGTGTTAATAGATCAATAATGATCATTCCTAAGATAAAGTTTTTCATTTAATTTAAAAACCTAAGCGGGGTTTATACTACCAATATAATTTAGATCAGGGTTTCCTATTTGTGATTTGGAGCATTCTTGCTTATTTTTTATAAAATATAAGGTGTGAGCATAACATGGACTTGTTTCGTAAAAAAGAGATCAATACATCATTGGAAGGTGAATCACATCTTGTTAAGTGTTTATCAGCTTTTGATTTGACCCTTCTGGGTATAGGCGCCATTATTGGGGCAGGAATCTTTATTTTGACTGGGATTGTGGCAGCCAGGGATGCAGGTCCGGGGGTTATTTTTTCTTATATAATCGCAGGGTTTGCATGCGTCTTTTCCGCTTTATCATACGCTGAACTGGCTTCATCAATAGGCGGCTGCGGCAGTGCTTATGGTTATGCTTATGCCGGTTTTGGTGAATTAATCGCCTGGATTGTAGGGTGGGACTTATTGCTGGAATATGCAATTTCGGTCTCGGCAGTTTCTGTTGGATGGAGCAGTTATGCCAATGATTTCCTCCTGGCAATAAAAATCCATATCCCTAAAGACTTCTTGTATGGACCGTCACAAGGCGGGATTTTTAATCTGTTGGCGTGTGTGATTATTGCCATTTTAACCGCTTTACTGATGTGGGGTGTGAAATCAAGTACGCGGGTTAACAATATGATGGTGATGATCAAGCTTTTTGTGGTTTTACTTTTTATTGTGATTGCCTCAGGAGAGGTTCGACTACCGAATTGGTCGCCATTTTTACCTTTTGGCTGGGAAGGAGTTATTAAAGGGGCATCATTAATATTTTTTGCATATATTGGATTTGATGCAGTCTCTACGGCTGCGGAGGAGGCGATTAACCCGCAACGGGATTTACCTATTGGCATAATTGGCTCCTTATTCATCTGCACTATTTTATATATTATTGTTGCAGGATTATTAACCGGGATAGCTCACTACAGCACACTCGATGTCGCCTCTCCCATCAGCCATGCTTTATTGGCTTTAGGATATAAATCAGCAGCCAGTTTGATCAGTGTGGGTGCCGTAGCAGGTTTGACTACGGTCATGCTGGTATTGTTTTATGGTTTAACCCGAATCGTGTTAGCGATGACCCGCGATGGTCTTTTACCCAAAATTTTCTCCAAAACAAATTCATATACCCACACGCCTGTAAGGGTTATTTTTTTATGCGGTATTCTAATGATCTCACTGGCTGCATTTATTTCTATGGATGTATTGGCCGAGTTAGTGAATGTAGGAACTTTATTTGCCTTTTTTATTGTTTGTGCTGGCGTTTTGTATTTACGTTACAAAAATCCTGAGATGCACCGCCCCTTCAAAACTCCGGCGATACCCTATGTCCCTATTCTGGGAATGGCCACTTGTCTTTATTTAATTATTAATTTGCCTTTTATTACGCTCATGCGTTTTGTGATTTGGATGGCTATAGGACTCGTTCTTTATTTTATATACGGGTACTCCCACAGTGCGTTGGCCAAAAAACAGGATTAAATATGGCTTAATACCAATGCCGCAGAAATAATTCCTGCTGCGGGAATGGTAATTAGCCAGGAGAAGAAAATCTTTTTGATTACCGGCCAATGAGGTCCATCAACTCCATTAGCTAAACCGACTCCCGCAATAGATCCAGTCACAGTATGAGTGGTGGAGACAGGAATGCCGCAATGAGTTGCTATAAAAAGCGAGATGGCCGCCCCCGTTTCTGCAGCACAGCCTTTTAGAGGATCGAGTTTGGTTATTTTCGTGCCCATGGTGCGTACGATACGCCATCCCCCGGCCAAAGTACCAAGGCTAATCGCTGCCTGACAGGTGATGACTACCCAGAAGGGGACATAAAATGGACCTTCTATCCATGCTGATGAAAAAAGCAGTATAGAAATAATCCCCATGGTTTTTTGTCCATCATTACTGCCGTGGGTCAAGCTAAGTAATGCAGAGGAACATAACTGAAATCCTTTGAAGAGTTTGAATTCAGTTTTGTTTTTATTGCGTATCAATTTTTTAAATAAGTAGGTAACGAGAAGCGCAATACACAAGCCAAGCGCAGGGGAGATGAAAATTCCGCCAAGAACTTTAAGAAAACCTGTAAGCTTAAGTGATGAAAACCCTCCTTTGGCTATTGCAGCACCAGCCAATCCCCCAATAAGTGCATGCGATGAGCTGGAAGGAAGGCCATAATACCAGGTGACTAGATTCCAGAATATTGCGCCAATGAGGGTAGCTAAAATAAAATGGGCGTCAACAAAATCATTATCAATCAATCCACTGCCAATGGTTTTTGCCACAGTAAGATTGAAAACTAGAAATGCAATAAAATTGAAAAAAGCAGCCCAGATTACTGCTTGCCTCGGAGTCAGGACTTTAGTGGTAACAATAGTTGCAATAGAATTTGCTGCATCATGAAAGCCATTAATAAAATCAAAAACATAGGCCATCAAGATAACAAAGAGTGTAAATAAAAAGGCTGAGTCCATATCCGATATTTTCCTTGCGTCCAAACTTTGCCTAGTCTAAAAAGCTTAACTCCCAGGAATTTAACCTCTTGATTTCGGATTTTGCTCCGTTTTATGAATCAGGCTATTATACATAGTAACTGCTGCGCGTCATTAATTTAGAGACAACTCCCATTAACTGTTTCACAAGATAAGGAAGTTCAATCGCGCCGGCATTCAATGCAGCAGTTGCATGCTGCTCTTCGTCTTCTTTCATTTTACTAAGAATTGCTTGGGATTTTTTATCGTCTATGGGCAATTTATCCAAATGAGATTGGAGATGGGCAGAGACCTGGCGCTCGGTTTCTGCGACAAAACCCAGACTGACTTTATCTCCGGCCAAACCTGCAATGGCGCCCAGCAGAAGAGATCCCCCATACCAAAAAGCGTTTAATCTGCTCGGTTGTGAGCCTAACTCGGTCAGTCGTGCTTCACACCAGGCTAAATGATCGATTTCTTCAGCTGCGGCATCACTCATTTGCTTTTTTATATGGGTTAATTGCGCAGTTAACGCTTGACCTTGGTACAAGGCTTGGGCACAAACTTCTCCTGCATGATTGACACGCATAAGCCCGGCAACATGTTTTTTTTCTTTTGAGGTCAGTTGGGTATCAGAAAGTTGTTCTGCGGGTGAAGGACGTGTACTCATACGTTTGGCCGGGGGAAATAAAGTACGTAAGGCGCTGTCCACTTCGTATATAAGAGTATCAAGAATATTCATTTGCGGCACATTCTTTTGAGACATTTTGGATATATGGTAACCGGATTAATCCCGGGTTTGAAGTCACTGTCAATTTTTTCTTTAAATTCCGCTTTTAAAAAGCCATTTTTAATACCCAAGGATTGCGGGAAGTGCGATAGGCTCATTGATGTATCCAATTCTTTATTGCTGCAATGGTTTCCTGATGGATCTGGAGAAATTGCTGGTACAGTGTTTGCGGATACAGTTTCGGATTATTTTGAAAATGTTTTTCCAAGGCCTCACATGCATGCCGCATACGAATGGTACCGCAATAAAGGGCGCTACTTTTCATTTTATGCGTTATCTTGTGAATCTCGATGAGATCTTGTTTTTCCCACGCTTGCGTTGTTTTTATTAAATCTTTGGTATTTTCTTCAATGAAGAGCGGCAGTATTTGCTTGAGGGCGATTTCTGAACCCAAATTGTTTATACCATGGACCATATCAAATAACGGATATTCATTGATCCCCAGGAGCTCTTCCTTGGTGGAAGTTAAAACAGGAGGGGATAGTTCGGGGTTGCTGTAATGACGAACGAGCTCTTCCAGCATATTGCTGCGAAGAGGTTTTGTAATCACCCGGTCCATTCCCGCTTGCAAACATTCATTTTCCACATCCGTTGCCGTATGGGCTGTCAATCCAATGATTGGCGTGCGAGACCGATTATGGGATTGTTCATGTAAACGAAATTGTTTTGCCAGATTTATCCCGGTGGTATCAGGCAGGCCAATGTCGCTTAATATCCAGTCAAATTGATGCAACTGGAATAACTCCAGGGCTTTGCTTCCCGTAGCCGCCGATAAAAACCGAATGCCAAATTGTTGCAAAAGATGTTCTATCATTTTTAAGGCAATCGCGTTATCTTCGATAAGCAGTACAAAAGGTGGATTATTTTCTTTCTCCAAACTATTTTTTTTCACCGGCAGCGCAGTAGGGTTCTGCTCCTCTGCGGGTTTTTCTGTAAGGAGCACTGGAATTGTGAGGGTGAATACAGTCCCCGTATGAGGTATTGAATCGACGCGTATCTTTCCTTTTAATAATTGCGTGTATCGCTTCACTATATGCAAACCTACGCCATGCCCGGAGTAAATTCCCTGATCAGCAGGTACTGCACGGTAAAATCTTTTAAAAATTTTATCCTTGTCTTTAGGTTTAATACCTGGCCCCGTGTCTTTAACAAAAAACTCCAGGAATGTTTTTCCATGGCCAAAGGATTTTGGTTTCACGCCAATTTCAACAAAACCTTTTTCAGTGAATTTTACTGCATTTCCTAACAAATTTAATAAAATTCGATGCAATTTTTCCGCATCAGTAATTATCCATTCGGGAGTATTGAGATCAATGCTTACTAATAATTCCAATTTTTTTAAGGATATAGTTGGAAACTCAAGATCGGTGATGCTGCGAATCAAATCATGAACATTACATACGGATTCATTTACTACGTTTTCCTGCTGCTTACCTGTTGCAACAATATCGAGGACTCCGTTAAGCAGGGCCAAAAGACGCTCGCCGCTAATATGGATCATGTGGGCATGCTCTTTTTCCTGAAAATTTTGTGCCTCTTGCTCCAGAACATTCGACATCCCGATTATTCCGCTAAGCGGCGTACGAATATCGTGGCTCATATGGCGAATGAACTCATCCTTGGCACGATTCGCTGCTTCCGCTTTATCTTTGGCTTTGGTGAGTTCGATTTCAATTTTTTTTAGGTAAGTAATATCAATGGTATTGCCTACTATGCCTACAGTTTTTCCGTATTTATCCAGCAAAGGTCTTTTGGTAGAAAGTAAAATCACTTCTTCGCCGGAGGGCAGAAGGGTTTTTTCCTCTCGCGACAATTCAACATTTTTTTCGACTACTTCCAGATCGTTAGCACGAAAAAGATCAGCACTTTGTTGGCTAAACAGCTCATAATCCGTTTTACCAATCACCTCATTTTCGTTGCAATCTTTAATAAATTTCATGCGGTAGAGACTTTCAACACATCGTTGGTTCATCCCGGCCCATACACCATTTAAATCTTTCCAGTAGATATCCCCAGGCAACGCATTAAGCAGATTTTTTAACTGGATGTATTGGGCTTCCAATTGATGGATTTTTTCCTGCAATGCTGCTAAATCAGCTGCCAAATTGGTTGAGTTGGATATATCTTTCTGGGCCATTTTCTTCCATAAATAATATTTTCTGATTTAGCGCATGTCGAATCCCCAAATCTTAAAATACGCAGAGTTACGTATTCCAGGGTTTTGCCAATTGGAATTCAAATCCACATAAAACCAAAGAAGTATTTATATTTTTAAGCATAGCATAGTTAAATAAACTCTAATTTTCTATTAAAACAGGATTTTTATTGATTAAACTGTTCTGAAAATCGATGCTATGTTTTATTTGCATTCTGGTATAATAGGGCTCGTTTATTATCTGGTGAGATTATGTTAACCCCTGATGGACATTGTGCTAATAAAATCGAAAAGGTTATGCTGTTGGCACTCTGGGCAAATACCTTAAAGGATGAAACCCAGGATTTACCTGCAGCTAAAAAATTAATCTTCGCAGGTCTTGGGAAGCCCACTTATCCCATAAATTCTCATACAATTGCCTCCTATCTATCTTATTGGCAAAGGCTGGATGATTTAACGAAAAAATGGCGAATAGAGTCCCAGCAGGTCGAAGAGGATATTGCCATTGATTATGGGGATCCACGAGGCGATTACGCTCCCCGAAAATTAATGGCTGATATTATGGCGCAGTGGTATGAAGCGGAAATAAAGGCAGAGAATATTTTGTTTACGGTAGGCGGTATCGGAGCCTTACGCGTATTATTTGAAACCTTTAATACGCATTATGAAGATGTGCCAGGATACCGAATTATCACTCCATTCCCTTATTACAGTGCATACTCCAATAATCCTTCCCATTGTTTGCACCCCATTCATGTCATGGATGAACCTGGATATAAACTCACGGCCCAAGCCGTAGAGGAAAGTATCAAAGAGGCTTATACGTTAGCTGAAATGGATCATGGCTGGCCGAAAGCCCTATTGATTTGTAACCCATCAAATCCTTTGGGGAATATCATTGATGAAGGGGAATTAATAAAAATTGCTGAGGTTTTGCGCCAGTATCCGGATTTGTACATTATTTTTGATGAAGCTTATACCGAGATGAGCTTTTTAGAGATGCCTTCCTTTTTAAAAATTGCCCCTGATTTAAAAGAACGCGTGGTCATCTTGCGTTCAGCAACCAAAGCCTTGTCTGCAGCAGGGGAACGGATGGCAATACTGTTAGTATTTGAATCCAGTTTGATGAATGAAATGCTTAATAAAAATATCAGCTATTTTATTCATGCGCCCCGCTCGGCACAAGCAGCCTATGCCGAAACGATGGCAAATTTTGGAGTGGAAGAAAAAAAGAGTATCGCCGCGTTTTATAAAAAAAAGGTGGAATATGTAGTCGAGCGTTTGAAAAACATGGGGGCTGCAATGCCAGATCCCTTATATCATGTAGAAGCCACTTTCTATGTTCTTGCCGATTTTAGCGACATGTTTGGTTTATCTTTGCCAAAGGACGCAGCGCGGGTGTTACAGAAAACAGGTAGGGTCAGCACCGATGAGGAATTGGCATATTATTTATTATTCCAAGACAATGTGATGATCACCCCATTGTCTTATTTTGGTTTGTCCAAACACGATGGCTTCATGCGTATTACCTGTAGTGGCAGGGAACATGAGTTGCATGAATTGATGGACCGATTGGAGAACAGGTTACTTGCCTCCAGGAAAAATAAAAAAATAACGCTCCTTGAAAAAATTAATCAAAGTTTGACGGAATTAAAGAAATTGGATTCTCATATGTATGATCTTATTTGCCAAAAATTAAAGAAGGCAGAGGGAGGACAAGATACTTGCTTGCATCTTAAGTCCCAGAATCAAACATTGACAAAAATACATGACACGATTATCGATTTTTTTGAATTGATGCAACAAGACAACTTGCAGTAAAACTTAAGAAAAAGCAGCTTAATTTTTTATGGATGCAGAATCTGGGCTCTGCTGTGGTGAGCCCAGACCAGAGAGGCTGCATTAACTTTGAATAAATTGATTGATGGTTAGGGTTAAGCGGTGAACCAATTCATCAATTTCCTTTTCGGTAATAATCAATGGGGGTAAAAGCCGTACTACAGTATCGGCCGTCACATTAAACAAAATGCCATTGGCAAGTCCCAGTAAACGGGCATCCATAGCAGGTCGATCGAGTTCAATGCCAATCATATAACCTTTACCGCGAATTCCTTTTACACCTGGATGTTCACCAAGATTCTTGATTAATTTTTCCATGAGCAAGGCACTATTTTTGGTAACCTTTTCACAAATTTTATCGCGCTCTATGATCTCCAATACAGTAAGCGCGGTCGCGCACGCCAGGGGATTTCCGCCAAAAGTCGAGCCATGATTTCCTGGTTTAAACAAGTCTTTTGCCCGCTTACTCATCAGGCAAGCACCTATAGGCATCCCGTTCCCCAAACCTTTGGCTGTAGTAAGGACATCAGGTTGTATATCATAGTGCATGTAGGTAAAAAGTTTTCCTGTCCGGCCATTTCCAGTTTGAATCTCATCGAGAATAAGCATCCAGTCATGTTGTTCACAGAGTTTGGCAAGAGCGCGAAGATAACTTTCTTCTGCAGCATAAATTCCACCTTCTCCCTGAATCGGTTCCAGCATTACCGCAACAACATCTTCTCTATTTGCAGCAATAGTGTGTATGGCTTCTAAATCATTAAAAGGAGCGCGAATAAATCCCGGTACCAGAGGCTCAAAACCTGCTTGTACTTTTCTGCTTCCTGATGCCGTTAAAGTTGCCATAGTGCGGCCATGAAATGCTCTTTCCATAACAATGATCGAAGGAGTTTCTATTCCCTTTTTATGGCCAAAAAGGCGGGTTAGCTTGATGGCTGCTTCGTTGGCTTCAGCGCCTGAATTGGCAAAAAAAGCCTGCTCCATTCCCGTCATGGCGGTGAGTTTTTTTGCGAGTAATTCTTGTTCTTTTATGTGGAAGGTGTTGGACGTATGGATGAGTTTAGCCGCTTGCCGCTGTATCGTTTCTGTTACCTCAGGATGGGCATGTCCTAGACCGCAAACCGCTATCCCGCTCAAACCGTCAAGATAGGCTTTTCCTTGTTCGTCATACAACCAAACTCCTTCTCCATGAGTAAAAGTTATCGGCATGGGATTGTAACTTGTAATTAAAGCCATAATATTTTCCTTAAAACTGAAGGATCTCCACTCATAATTATCTCTCCCGGAAGGGAGAGATAAGGTGAGAGCACATTATAGCCATAACTTTCTTTTTCACGCTACATGAGCAGCAAGTTGCTCAGTAAAAAGAATTCATTTATTTCATATTGCTGGATACAAAATCCCAGTTGACCAACTTCCAGAATGCTGAGACGTAATCAGGACGTGCATTTCGATAGTCGATATAATACGCATGTTCCCACACATCGCAAGTCAATAAGGCAGTTAAGCCCTCAGTCATTGGTGTACCTGCGTTGCTTGTGCTGATAATTTTTAGATCGCCATTATCTTCTTGTACAAGCCAAGCCCATCCAGAACCAAACGTAGAGATCGCAGTTTGGGTAAATTTTTCTTTAAACTCACTAAACGAGCCAAAATGCTTGTTAAGCGCTTCGGCTAATTTGCCTTGGGGTTCATTGCCACCGTTAGGGCTTAGGCAATGCCAATAAAATGTGTGATTCCAAACTTGTGCCGCGTTGTTAAAGATCCCGCCTTTTGATTTCTTGATGATCTCTTCCAGATTCATGGACTCGAATTCAGTCCCGGGAATTAATTTATTCAAATTAGTGACATAAGCTTGATGATGCTTGCCATAATGATATTCGAGTGTTTCACGGGAAATATGGGGTTCCAACGCGTCTTTGGCGTAAGGTAATTCAGGCAATGTAAAGGTCATCCTAATCTCCAATTTTTTTATTCTGGGGGATAAGTGTAGCAGGAAGGCTATGATATTCAATGAAGATTATCCATAATGTAAAAAAAAGCAGTATTCAGTGGATAATTACTCTGTTCATTGGCGGAAAATTAGCGGAATTAATTTGCAACAGGGAACGTTTTTTAAGATTTTTATTGTGTATTATTAGATCAAATGGAGCATTAGTTGGCTTTTAGAGCAGGATCTGTTACTCTATCCTGCTAAAAAATTTTATTGGTTGCGGCCCTTACGGGTTTTCGCGATAATGGTGTAATTCATTTTACAATTTAAGGTGTGTGCGTGGATACTTTAGAAAAAATTAAAAAGCAAATAGCAGATAATGCGATTCTGCTTTATATGAAAGGCTCGCCGAAAATGCCCCAATGCGGGTTTTCTGCGCGTGCGGTACAATGCATCGAGGCGTGTGGTGTAGATTTTGCCTATGTAGATGTGCTCGCCAATCCTGATATTCGCCAAACGTTACCTCAGTATTCTGATTGGCCTACTTTTCCTCAATTGTATGTGAAGGGAGAGTTAATCGGTGGTTCCGATATCATTGCTGAGTTATTCCAACAAGGCGAATTGGAAACCATGCTGCGAGATGCGATAACAGCGTAAAATATCATAAATATAACTATAATGATGGAGATCATAGAATGAGTGTATTAGTGGGACGCAAAGCCCCTGATTTTACCGTAGCTGCTGTTATGGCTAATGGTGAAATTATGGATAAATTTAATTTACACGAGCATTTAAAAGGTAAGTATGGTCTCGTGTTTTTTTATCCTCTTGATTTTACTTTTGTATGCCCTTCTGAATTGATTGCTTTGGATCATCGTATCGAAGAATTCAAAAGCCGTAATGTTGAAGTGGTTGCTGTATCTATTGATTCACACTTTACGCATAATGCGTACAGAAATACTCCTGTAAATAAGGGAGGTATAGGACCTGTTCGATTTACTATGGCAGCTGATATAAACCATAGTATTTGCCAATCTTATGGTGTTGAGCATCCAGCGGCAGGTGTTGCTTTCCGCGGTGCATTCATCATCGATACGAATGGCATGGTTCGTTCACAAATCGTTAATGATTTGCCAATTGGCCGTAATATGGATGAACTTATAAGAATTATTGATGCAGTACAACACTTTGAAGAGAATGGTGAAGTGTGTCCTGCTGGCTGGCAAAAAGGTAAAGCCGGGATGAAAGCGTCCACAGAAGGGGTTGCTGCTTATTTATCCGAGCATTCTGAAACATTGTAAACTGTTGATAAACCCGGGTGCTGCATGCAGTGGCCCGGGAATTTATTGTTATGCCTTCTAACTCTCTTCCATCCAAATTATTTCTTTTCCCGCATACCTTTCCACAGGTTAACCATGTGGCAGAACAAATCTGCTGTTTTTTCTGCGTCATAAATAGCTGAATGTGCTTCCTGAGCATCAAATTGGATTCCTGCTGCCTGTGCCGCTTTGGCTAAAACCGTTTGTCCAAAAATGAATCCACCAAGTGTTGCGGTATCAAAGCAAGTGAAGGCATGGAATGGCGATTTGACCCCCGTTCTTTTAATTGCTTCCTTGATAAACAATAAATCAAACCAGGCATTATGGCCGACCAAGACGGCGCGCTGGCATTGGGTTTTCTTGAGCGCCGCAAAAATAGGTTTAAACAGATTTTCCAAAGCTGATTTTTCATCTATGGCAAAACGTAGCGGTTGGTAGGGATCAATTTGATTGAACTCCAGAGATTTCTCATCCAGTTCGGCCCCATGAAAAGGTAAAATATGTTCAAAATAACTGGCACCCCGGTAAAGATTGCCTTGTTCATCCATTAAAATGAGGACAATACACATTTCCAGCAAGGCATTTTTGTAGGGATCTACCCCTGCGGTTTCTACATCGATAACCACAGGTAGAAAACCCCGAAAGCGTTCTTTTAAGTTCATGCAGGGGAAATTTTTAGGCAAGTTCATGCACACTCCATTGAATGGTTTCCCCGGCAGCAATGGGAACGACCTGACTGGAACCAAAAGGTAGGAAATCGGGTATCGTTTGCGGGGATTTAATCAATTCAAGGCGTTGTTCATTGATAGGTAATTGATAAAATTCAGCGCCAAAACGACTGAGAAAATCATTAAGTTGTTTGAGTTGACCCATTTCATCAAAGACCTGAGCGTATAAAGCGAGCGCGAATGGAGCAGAGTAAATTCCGGCACAGCCACAGGCACTCTCTTTTGCACTTACACTGTGTGGTGCACTGTCT
This sequence comes from Fluoribacter dumoffii NY 23, assembly GCF_000236165.1. Classification (NCBI taxonomy): domain Bacteria; kingdom Pseudomonadati; phylum Pseudomonadota; class Gammaproteobacteria; order Legionellales; family Legionellaceae; genus Fluoribacter; species Fluoribacter dumoffii. The sequence goes on from NZ_CM001373.1 coordinate 48,971, forward strand.
GTTCCTGCAAAAAACTTGGGGTTGCCGCTGCAGGCAGCATGCTGCAACGCTTTTTGATCGTTTTCATGTTTCAAGACAGGTAAACAGTAATAGTGCGGCCTGAGTCCGCCAGCGAGCAATTTATTTCGATTATATAATAAATGATGAGGGGTAATTGTCGCGGTGACAGTTGCCGGAGCTTCGGTTACATAGTCAACCGCAGCCTGGGTCGATATATGCTCCAGGACAATCCTTAGCTTGGGGAAGTTGGTGACAATGGGCTTTAAGTACTCATCAATAAATAAAGATTCACGTTCAAAAATATCACTATGAGTCACTTCCCCATGGATTTGCAGTACCAGATTATTGTTCTGCATGACTTCAAGGAGCGGATAAAGATCCTTGAGCGATTTTGCCCCGGCTTCCGAGTTTGTTGTCGCCCCCGCAGGATACAGTTTCGCTCCCAGGATGTACGGGATTGCGGCTGCAAGGTGAAATTCCTCGGCATGCACCGAGTCGTTTAGATAAAAAGTCATATAAGGTTCAAAAGCATTTCCTTCAGGAAGCGCCTGCAAAATTCTGTTTCTGTACTCGTCAAGGGAGCGTAATGTAGTCAGAGCCGGTTTAAGATTCGGCATGATTAACGCACGAGCAAAATGTTGTGCGCTATCGGGTACCGTATGTTGCAGCATCTCGTTATCCCGCAGATGGACATGCCAATCGTCAGGACGAGTAATTATTAGAGTTTGCATAGTAAAGATTCCTGCGTTTTTGCCGATATCTAAGGATATCACGAAAAAAGCTGCAGGAATGAAAAAAAGATGGCATTTGTAGATCACAAAGGACAATTTCTAACAAGCATTGCCTTGAGTGCCTTACTGACACTTAGCTCGGGTTATTCAATGACGCAAATGCATTTTGCAAACCCATTAGGGGCAAAGGGATGGCGTGTTAGCCGCAATCCAATCCGATGCGGGTTATCACTTACTATTCCAAATTACGGCATCGCCTATTTCGAACAATATGCGGCAAAACCGCCTCATTTTATTTTGCGTACTTGGGATGAAGTACAACGGTTTCTCCCTGGAAAAATCTTTATAAAAGCCCCCGTCTGGAAACCGGAAGTTCCTCCAGCATTGATAGGGCAAATGGTAGTCAAACCGGGCGAATTCGGCCTTTATCTCAAACGCGAGGCTGCTTTGAAACTGCTGGCATTTTTATTGAAAGGATATGAACCAAATTTCAGTTATCGTGCCGAAACCGGTTTCACCACAACAGTTGCCCTCTCACCAGTCGGATTTCAGAAACCCTACTCACGGTATCAAGAGTGTATTGGAAATCTGTTGCCATTTGATTATCAACAAATAAGGGAGAGTGTGTTTCATTATAAAGAAGATGGAAGGGATTTGACTGATGCTTATAAGGAACAATTGCGTCGGATTGCTCGATATGTGGATGCAGATCCTCAAATAAAAGAAATAAGAGTGATTGGTTATGCTGATGCAAATGGTCGTAAAGGATATAACAATGCAATATCTGAAGAAAGAGCCCGTGAAGTCAAAAATTATCTCCTAAAACTTGGGGTGCCTAAAGAAAAACTTTATGTAACCTGGGTTGGTGAGCTGGATCCGATAGCAAGAAATGATACAGACGCAGGGCGGGCAGCAAATCGCAGGGTCGTTATTACTCTTGTTAAGAAATAAGCAGGGGAAGAAAATAACTCAATTTATTTTGTTAATTGAGGAATTTAATAAAAAAAGTGTTTGCAAGTTTTAATATATTCACTATAGTAATAAACCTTGTTCTGCCCTTTGTGACCCAAGTTTCTGGATTGAGATGCCATGAGAACAACTGGTGCAGAAAAATCCAAAGAATTGCCATGCTGCTCAAAAAAGATATCCAATGAATAAAAAAGGCATATCTACTTGAAAAATATTAAATTTTTTTATTAAATCTTCTTGACTTATTCTATTCCACTGCTAATACTCACACTGTTGCATGCATCGACCTGAAGCGACGAAGGCATGCTAATGACAACTCCTAGTAGAGAGTTATCAATGAAATAGGAAATAATAATAATTTATGCGGAGACATAAGCATGTTAAGTTTAAAGAAAACAACTTTAGCTATTTTAGCTTTGGGCAGCAGTTCACTGTTTGCAGGGACTATGGGTCCTGTTTGCACACCAGGTAATGTTACTGTTCCTTGCCCAAGCACTGGATGGGACATTGGCGGCCAGGCATTAGTATTGCAAACAATGACCGATAACGATGTTACATTAGATCTGGATTTTGCTCCAACAGGCGTTTCTATCGACACTGAATTAGACGCTCAATGGAACTGGGGATTCC
>NZ_CM001373.1:52440-113831 GCF_000236165.1 Fluoribacter dumoffii NY 23
TGCACGCGTTCGCAACAGATTTCGACGCTGGCGTTCCTGACTTTACTGTTGGCTTCGAAGGCAACACTCAGTACAACGGTTTCGGACCACGTACTGGTATCGACATGAACTACGTATTCGGCAACGGTTTTGGTGTTTATGCTAAAGCAGCTGCTGCTGTATTAGTTGGTTCACAAAAACACGGTTACGATGTTGATTTCGTTGATGCTGATGGTTCTGTACCTGTTCTTCCTACTACATTCACTGTTAACGTTTCTGGTAGCAGAACAGCGATTGTTCCTGAATTGGAAGCTAAATTAGGTGCTAACTACACTTATGCAATGGCACAAGGTGATTTAACTCTGGACGCTGGTTACATGTGGTTTGACTACATCCATGCGTTAAACACAACTGTTTTACCAGTTACTTCAACTGATTTCGCTGCTGCTGGTCCTTACTTCGGACTGAAGTACGTAGGAAACATTTAATTTCTTAATTGATTAAGATCTTATAAAAGCCCGTCAGAATGATGGGCTTTTTTTTTCTAATGGAGTGTTCATGTTTAAGAAAATAACTATATCAGTATTGGGATTGGCAGCAAGTATAGCTACTGCCGGAAGTATGGGCCCTGTTTGTACCCCAGGTAACGTTACCGTTCCATGCGTAACAAACCTTTGGGATTTTAGCGCCCAGGCGCTGTATTTAAGATCGATCTATGGTAGTGAAAAATCGATCCAGTTTGGTACATTACCCTTAAATAAAGAAATAAAAAATGATTGGAACTGGGGATATCGTCTAGAAGGTTCTTATCATTTTAATACTGGAAATGATGTTTCCGTAAATTGGATGCACTATAGCACTTCTATAGATCCCACAGAATTAGCAGGAGTCCTGGTTATCCCTTCCATAGGATTGCCACCAATTCCCGCACCATTTGAGTTTATAAGCCGCAATAGAATTGATCAGGTAAATGTGGTTATGGGACAACATACCGATCTGGGCATGCGAGATAAGATGCGGTTCTACGGAGGTTTACAATATGCGAACATCCAATCAACATCGAAAAGCTATTATATAACCGAAGAAATTCCTTTTATTGCAAGCAATCCTTTTTCTAAGTTTGATAATACTGAATATAAAGGCTTCGGACCAGTGGTTGGAATTGATTATGCGTATTATCTGACGAATGCGCTTAGCCTCACCGCAAATGGTTCAGGTTCCATTTTGATTGGAACCAACAGGTACCATGCCGGATTCACTGTATATCCGACTGAAGCTATTGTGGAACAAGTGGCATACCGCAAAAAAGGCGTGGTCCCAAGCCTCGAGGCAAAACTGGGCATCAACTTTGCTCAGCAAACACCTATAGGTCTTGCAAACATTCAAGCAGGTTACCAGATAGTTAATTATTTTCATGTTCTGGAAGCGCAAACATTACCCAATTTATTTGGTCCGGTTCGCACCGTGGATTATGGACTTTTTGGACCCTATTTTGGTCTTAAGCTAATTGGTAATGCTTAAGAGCTCCTAACAGCCAAACACCTATCAATCTCTCAATTGAAACCCATACTTCAGGTATGGGTTTTTTTTAGTATCAAGTAACAAAAATTAAGCAATTTTGTGAAAAATAGGCTAGCCATGGCTAATTTCACAAGCTATAATTTTTTGCCCTATCCGATGTGGAATTAAAAATAATGAACAGGAGTACCGCATGCAGTACAAAAAAATCCTATTGGCTCTAGTCTGTTTATCATCGCCAATCTATGCGGAAAATGAGCAGCAGTTGCAAAGTCAAATAACGCGTTTACAAAGACAAGCAGAACAGTTACAAAGTCAATTAAATGCCTTGCAAAAGGAACTCGTTTCAAAAAAAGTGCACCATTCAGCCAAGACCCATAAATCAGTGAAGACGCATAAAAAGGAAATAAAAAAACACGTAACAGCGCCCCATAAAAAACAGGCAAAAAATCAAGCCCAACATCCATCCGATACAGAGAAAATGGTTAAATACCATTCATCAACTTTGTCTGTACATACTCCGGAGGAACATCCAGAAGCAATAGGTTTTTATCCCACCGCCCTGGTAGGAGAAAATCGAGTAGTTACCTATATTGCAGGAACACCTGTGGTAGCATCTCCCTATCTAGGTGATAGACCCGCATTTGATGGTTCAGATTATATCGTCAATATTTCAAGTATTAACCGTGACGTACGCTTGATGCAGCAGCGTCGAAAATTATATAGGGCCTATCATAATATGGGATATCCCATTCCCGAAAGACCGATTATTGCCCTCAGTGGGAAAGCGGAACCGGTGGGGATGATTAATAGTAATTATGTAGGCGGTACAAACGTTGACCTAACCTTGGGTTCAAGCGAGCTGGATGTCGCTGTCGCACTAAATCAAAACGTCGAGGCCTATATCGCAATTGCCTATGATGCCAGCCCCCCGGAAGTTGGCCCCCGAATTGACAATTCGGCATTTAACCTAAATATGGGCTTTGTTAACGTCGGTAATTTGGACAAAACTCCCTTTTACTTTACTGCAGGGCAATTATATGTGCCGTTTGGACGTTATTCCAGCGCCATGATCAGTTCTCCAGTGACCCTGGATATGGCTCGCACCAAAACAAGACCATTTATTCTGGGTTATAAATCACAAAATGATACTGGCCCCTTCATCTCAACATACATTTATCGCAGTGATACCACTTTAGGAAGAGCAGGAGTTGGTGGTGTAAACAGCGGGTATACATTTTCTTCGAATGATATAAGAGGAGAGGTGGGTGCAAGTTATATAAGCTCGATTAATGATGCTGCCGGAATGCAAAGCACCGCGGCAAATCCGGGAACCTTTGGTGGCTTCGGTTCAGTACTTAATGGAAATGAAGCAGTTCGCAAGACCCAAGCTGTAGATGTTTATGCTAACCTGGGATATGACCGTTTTAACTTTGCTGCCGAATGGGTCGGAGCAATCGAGGCATTCCGTGCCCAAGATTTGAGTTTTAATGGACGTGGTGCAAAACCCCAGGCCTTACAAACCGAACTCGGTGTGACCTTTAGAGCATTTAACAGACCCTCTTCCGTAGGTCTTGGTTATCAATGGACTAAAGACGCACTTGCTCTGAACTTACCCGAGCAGCGTTTTATCGGAGTCTTTAATATTTCAATCTGGAAAGATACTGTCGAAAGTATTGAATACCGGCATGAATTGGATTATGGAAAAAATCAATTTGCTAATGGGGCGGCACCTCCAGGACTTGTAAACGCACCTACAGTAGGAACAGGCGGGACTACGGACACTGTATCGGCGCAAATTGGAGTGTATTTCTAAAAACTGTAGTTTTGAACTTGAAGAAACCTGGGGTTGAATTTATTGTCTCCAGGTTTCCCTTTCTTCACCCCATAAAGAGCACAAATTGTGCTATCTTTTATCATATAGGTCTTTCATAAGGGAAAGGAGCATGTGTAGATCATACACCATGCCAAGGTCCATATTGATGCCATCTGGTTTAAGGTTATTCTTCTCCCGGTTATGTTGGATGTTAACCATTTTACTTGCCAGTACGTCCATATCCAATGCTGCGAAAGTGATTGAACTCCATATTAAAGGGGCAATTGGACCTGCCACTGTAGATTATATCGAACGCAACCTTGATACAGCCCAAAATGCGGATTTGATCCTGATAAACTTGGATACCCCAGGGGGGCTTGATGAGTCAACGCGGGACATAATTCAAAAATTCTTATCCTCCAATATTCCAATCGTAACCTACGTCAGTCCCAATGGGGCACGCGCCGCAAGTGCTGGAACGTACCTGCTTTATGCGAGTACTTTGGCGGCTATGGCCCCCGGCACCCAATTGGGGGCAGCCAGTCCCGTCAATATGGGGGAAACAGGTTTTGGAAGTGAGGAGAATTCAAATCAACAAACCACCATGAAGAAAAAGATCACAAATGATGCTGTAGCAACCATACGGTCGTTGGCACAGTTAAGAGGGAGAAATCCTGATTTTGCCCAAAAGGCGGTGTTAAATGCGGAGACCTTAACAGCCACAGAAGCCTTAAAGGCGCATGTCATTAATTATATTGCCGTCGATGAAAAGGATTTACTGGCGCAGATGAATGGGGTATCGGTAATCCAAAACAATCAAAAAATAGTCCTTAATACCAGTAACTCGCAAATACAGGTAATTGAGCCTGATTGGCGCACACGGTTTTTATCGATAATTACTGATCCAACTGTAGCTTATTTGTTATTGTTGCTTGGAATATATGGCATTTTTTTTGAATTGGTTAACCCAGGACATTTATTTCCAGGGGTGATTGGGACCATCTCAATTTGTATTGCTCTCTATGCATTCCAATTATTGCCGATTAATTATGCAGGATTTTTCCTTATTGTATTGGGAATAGGATTTATCATCGCAGAAGCCTTTGTACCGGCATTTGGAACTTTAGGCGGTGGCGGCACCATTGCATTTATTATTGGTTCAATCATGCTATTTGATACGAATAATGCGCTGTATCATATAGCCTGGTCAGTAATAGCAGCAATGGTATTTGTAAATATCTTTGTTTTTGTGTTTTTGCTCAGCGTGGTTATAAAAGCAAGACGTCAGAGGGTAAAGCACGGAGTAGCTGTTTTGGTAGGCGCCAAAGGCCGAACCCTGGGTGCTATCAACCTAGAGGGCCAGGCAATGGTTTGCGGTGAGATTTGGAGCGTGCATTCAAAAAAATTAATTCCCGCAAATAGTCCAATCATCGTCACTGCAACTTCCGGGTTGGTGTTGGAGATTGAGGAAGATACAAGTAATCGAGGAGAATGAAATGGGATCTTTTTTTACCGTAATCCTGGTATTGATACTGCTGCTCTTTATCTCGGCAGTTAAAGTATTTAGAGAATATGAACGGGGCGTAGTGTTTATGTTAGGCCGTTTTTGGCGGGTTAAAGGACCGGGATTAGTGCTGATTATTCCGGTGATCCAGCAAGTAGTGCGGGTCGATTTGCGAACCATCGTCATGGATGTGCCCAGTCAAGATGTTATCTCCAAAGACAACGTTTCTGTAAGAGTTAATGCCGTGTTGTACTTTCGGGTAGTTATCCCAGAAAATGCGATTATTCAAGTTGAAAATTACTACGAAGCTACCAGTCAGTTGGCACAAACAACTCTGCGTTCCGTACTAGGGCAACATGAACTGGATGAAATGCTTTCTGAACGCGAACGCTTAAATAGTGACGTACAAAAAATACTGGATGCGCAAACAGACAATTGGGGTATAAAAGTCTCTAACGTAGAAATCAAACGTGTTGATTTGGATGAAAGTATGATTCGCGCTATTGCCAGGCAAGCAGAAGCCGAGCGTGAACGCCGGGCTAAAGTAATCCATGCTGAAGGGGAATTACAGGCTTCTGCGAAATTATTGCAAGCATCGCAAGTATTGGCTCAGCAACCGCAAGCCATGCAGTTACGCTATTTGCAGACCTTAGCGACTATTGCTAGCACGAATAATTCGACCATTGTTTTCCCAATGCCAATGGAGCTTGGTGATATTTTATCCAACATGGCTGCGAAGAAAAAATAAGGCATAGTTGGAGGGCCTGGATGGTTTCCAGCATCCGGGCTCTATTTATTAATCTAAAATAGTGAGGGGATTCAATAAACCCTGCGCGGTCTTCGTAGAAAAGAAATGCGCACCAGAATACTTATTACTGGAAGTAAAAACAGGTAGGAAGTTTTTTCAATCATTTTAAATAGGCGTTTTTTTCTCCCATCTGCTAGGGCATAGTTGCGGCGGAATTTCTTAAATAGCGACCAGGTGCAAATGCCCAAACCCCCTTCTTTTTTTCCGAGTAAGCCCATATAAAAATATCCGGTAAAATAACCATAGAATTGCAAGCGTTTCTTTGGATAAAAAACATAAGTAGCGGCAGCAGAAGCATCAATATAGGTTGTATAATGCCAACAGTTTCTGGGCATAAACAACATATCGCCACGTTCCAGTGACACATCATATCCCTCGGCTTGTTCAAGTCGGGGAAATTGCTCTTTTATTTCTTCCATAGGCAAACCAAAATCAATCAACGTATCGCCGACAAAGGGCACTTTATATAAAAAGTCGCTTTGATCTTCGGTAAACAATAGCAACTTCTTCTTTCCACATAAACATAAGTGAAGATTACAACAATGCTCTCTGTCAAAATGCATTTCAGTATGAGCGCCTTTCCCGCCAAAGAAATAAACAACTTTTAATTTTTTATTAAAATACCGGGGCCGTAGCGGAATTTTTTGCCAAAGAGGCACATAATATTCGATGGCCGCAGAGGCTTTTCTGCCAAAAACCTGTCCAAAAATACGATGGGGCATGTTATTTTTTATTTGGTTTATAACTTGGGTATAGTGGGCGGATTCATGGGATTTTCGCCGGTCATTTTCATAGGTATCATAAGTGGTGATTCCATCGAGAAGATCTTCAAAATAGTCCAGAGTAAATTTATCAGTGAAATTTTTAATCTTGATTAACAGAGGTTCTTTGGAAGTATAAAGAAGCTGTTTGATGTATTCCTCATGTCCGTATTCATACTCGACTTCTTTTATTTTCTTGATTCTCATTGTTTAACCTTTTGCACAAGGTAATAAAAATAATATTTTTTACCCCAAAATTTTTCCCTGCGTGCATATTTGGCAATAATTTGCAGCTTGGGATTTTTAAATTTTATCTTCCACCAGGGCAGGAAAATCAAACCAAAACATGCCGTAATTATTGAAAGTTCTTGCAGCAATTTAGTGTCATCATTATCCACAAAAGACATTGCCAGATTGTAATACATATCCTCATTTAAAATGAGGCGTTGATACAGGGAGGCCTGGACAAGCTTGGTAATATTTAGCTTTTGCACGATTTTTAATTTGCCATTTTGTTTCAGGAAGGCTTCGAACCGGTTGGCTTGATCTTTATGTTTGTAATAATGATCGGCATAGCAAAAATAGCCGCCCACCGACAAAACACGCTCCACTTCAGAGAAAAAATACTCTATCCGAGGGTAAAGATGAGAGCTTTCCAGATTGGTAACAATATCAAAACTTTCATTGGCTAGAGGTAAAATTTCTGCATCAGATTGAATGTAATTGATGGCATCTTCCTTATAAAAATTACGATGCCCATTTGTAATCAAATGATTTACCAGATCGACACCAAGCGCGTAATCGGTTTTCAGCAATTCAGAACTTGCTCGCACACCGAGGCCATTGCCACAGCCAATCTCCAACAATTTTTTATTAAAAAACTCCATTTTAATTAACGGTCTTATTAAAAAATAAAGAAGCAATTGCGAATAAATATCCTGAATCTCCGAGATTTTAGAAAAATTGAAATCCAATTGTGTATATTCTCTATGAATTTTTTCATCCCATAACCCCAGGTTTAAAAATACATTATCAGGATAAGACGAGCCGAAAGTCGTATAACTTCCTTGAATCATTTTTTTGATAAATTTAAGTTCAGAATTGTCTATATAGCGGTGTTTCATCACAAAGCCAATTTGTTTGGCGGCCTGAATGTACGTTAATTTTTCTTGGTCCATTTTAGAACTTCTGGGTACTGGGTGTACATATATAAAGTATACGCCATCTTTTTGAAGAAAATGCCAAAACGACGCTCAAGAGAGATTTTCCTCATAAAACAATTAATTAAAATGAGGAATTAAGATTGGGTATCACTACAGCCTTTCGTTTATCCGGCTTTTATGATAGAACACTCTCTTTGAAGATTTCATGAGGTTTTTAACGTGTCGATTAAATCAGATAAATGGATAGAAAAAATGGCGCTTGAGCATGGAATGATTGCGCCGTTTCAACCAGGGCAAGTGCGTGAAAATGAAAATGGAAGAATTATTTCCTATGGAGTATCCAGCTATGGATATGATGTTCGTTGTGCGAATGAATTTAAAATTTTTACTAACATTAATTCTGCCGTTGTCGATCCAAAGGCTTTTGATGAAAACAGTTTTGTCGATGTGCAATCCGATGTGTGTATAATTCCTCCCAATTCATTTGCCTTGGCAAGGACTGTAGAGTATTTTCGGATCCCACGTAATGTATTGACGATTTGTCTGGGCAAATCTACCTATGCACGATGTGGAATTATTGTGAATGTGACCCCTCTGGAGCCAGAGTGGGAAGGACATGTCACCTTGGAGTTTTCCAATACGACCACCTTGCCCGCCAAAATCTATGCCCATGAGGGGGTAGCCCAAATGCTATTTTTAGAAGCCAGCGAAGTGTGTGCGGTTTCATACCGTGATCGCGGAGGAAAATATCAAGGACAAACAGGCGTTACGTTGCCACGGACTTGATGGCAAAGAAATTTCTCCGTGGAGACACTTCATTGTGTCTCTATCCAATAGATCTTGGGAGTGCGGCAAAGAAAGGGTGCCTGCGCAAAGGAAAGGGTTATGGCCTCAATATTGGGCTTTGGGTGCTTTGAATAGCACCCAACTGCTGATAGGTAGAAAATTGTTCTATTCCTCATCAGTTAATTTATATTTATCCCGTGATGCATCAACGCGTTCACGTAATTCTTTCCCAGGTTTAAAATGAGGGCTGTGTTTCGCTTTAGTTACGACTTTTTCACCGGTTTTTGGATTATGGGCATTGCGTGGGGGCCTATAATGAAGGGAAAAACTGCCAAATCCCCGAATTTCTATTCTTTGATTCTTAATGAGTGCTTCACTCATTAATTCCAAAATCTTGTTTATACCGTCAGCAACTTGCTTTTCAGTAAGATGCGTCATTCGAGCAGCGATGTGTTCAATGAGTTCCGATTTGATCATACCCACCTCGTTTTGTCTCGTATCAAAGTCTGCTACCAATAGAAATCAGGTGCTGACAATTGTCCCGTTTTTTATAAGTATAGACTGGGAAAAAAATTATTCAATATTTTCAAGACAGTTAGTTAAAAGGTGAGTTTTTCTAGTGTGGATATAGGCAAAAACCACGCCCCAGCTCATTTCCACTTTGGTGCGTCTTACCAGGGTAAAATACGGGGAAGGCAGGGTTTTGCTGATGGTAATAACCGTTTTAAGGTGAGGTAAGTTATCCAGCTTATCACATAATTTATGCCAGATAGGACCAAAAAAAGCAGTGGAATTAATAAAAACAAGAGTTGCTTCATCTAAATTGACCTCAAGAAAATCTCCTAAAATGAAATTAATTTTCCCGGCTTTATCTTGATAATTTTTTATTTTTGCCAGGTCTTTTGCTCGGGTACATGCATCCACGTAAAGTTCAGGGAATAATTCAACGCCGACACTTTTACGAATAGGGAAAACCATACTGCATGCTAAAACTGCTTTCCCTATTCCTGAACCCAAATCATAGAATACTGTGTCTGCATCCGGGTTGGTTAGGGATAAGAGCGCGATAAAGGACATAAATTTAATTTCCCCATAGGCATATTCCATTGCATTATTTTTTTGGCGGGCATTGCGGGAAAGCTGAAAACCATCAGCATTTTTGTAAAGTAGGGAAAAGACCCGCGCATGCTCCTGCAAATTTAAGGATTTTTGCCAATGCTTCACTTGGGTTGGTTTGCTTTTAAATCTTAAGTGAACTAAAAAAGTTATAAGAAGAAGCAGCAAACAAAAAAAATAAGGGATTAAGTGGCTCAAAAGTAAGTCCTTATACATAATTCCTGTTTTATTGCAGGATAATAGAGTAAAATTTTTGCACGTAGTATAGAATTAATAATACTAATGTTTATTTTATTCCTGTAGGTTTGATTTTTAAAAATAACAGTAACTGTAAATTATACCTCATGGTTTTTATAGTTAATATTTCCTTAATCTTCATTCATTAGAATGGAGTTATGTTGGGGTGTGGGAGAGCATTATGGCAGGTTTTTTTAGTAATAAAGCTTTTGTGCATCATGAGCCTAAGCCTCGGGCAGAATACAGTTTTATCAATGTTGGAACAGAACAATTCCATGCTGTTGCTGTGGCGCTTATCGATTCATTACAAAACACTTCCCAACGCGGCAATGAGACTACTTTGAAAAAAATTCTGGAACGGTTTTATCAACATTTCCCAAAATATATAAGTAACCAACCTTATTTAACTCTTCCAGAGCGGATGGGGATGTTGCTCAACAGCTCCCGTAAATCAGAATTAGTAGAGTGTATGGCTTATGTATTACGTCAGTTGGCGGTAGATGAATTGTATACTCATCCCTTAATGTATCGAGATGTATTTGCTGGGCTAAGTGCTGAAACTCCAAAAAGTTATTTGCGTGATCCCACAGTGAAGCTTCCTGCAAGTGCTTTAAATGCCTTAGCTCACAACTTGGGGATTAATATTACCTTATCCTTTAAAGAACTTGGGAAGGAACTGAGAAAAAAAGAAGTATATGATGGAGAAGCATAATGTCTAATAAGATAAATTTAGTAATTCAAGTTCAAGGGGAAAACTATTTCCCTGCAGTGAAACAAAAAGCAGACTTTGCCTATGTGGGTCAATTAGCCATTAATGCACCGAAACCTGTGGAAAATACAAAAGAACAAAGAGAAAGTTTAAGCGATATTATCAATCTCATTGCAGAGGATAATAAACAGCTCCTGCAATCTTATGAGCAATGGCGCAAGACCATTTTAAGCATGGTCGTTGCAGGTGAGTTAAGCCGCGAACAATTAATGGATCTCTATATTACTTTTTACCCAGTACAATCCAACGCTACAGTTTCCTTATCTACCCTTGAGCAGGCTAAAGGAAATTCTGTTATTGCTGATGTCCCCCAGGAACGCGAACAACAAACTATTGAGCTGTTGGCCAATGCTTTGGCTGGCTGGATTAGCACAAAGCAAATTGAGCCAGATACCTTATTTGATCAAATTGAACGACAATCTACTATTTCATTGAGATAAACGACTTACAGGCAGTGAAGCAGAGGCAGGTTTTAAACAAAATTCCTTGTCTGCTTCACGGTGAGTTTATAAAAAGCCCTGCTCTTTCATCCATTGGTCTGTAGGGAATTTAGACATATAATTTCGAATGGAGTCAGGTAAAATGACCAGACATTTTTCCCCTTTGCCTAAAGTTCGTGCTGCTTGCAGTGCGGCCCACATTGCAGCTCCGGAAGACCCTCCAACCAGCAATCCTTCTTCACGAATCAAATCCCTTGCCGTGTGAAACGAATTGTGATCATTTGTTTTAATGTATTTATCAATTAAACGGTTGTCTAAAACATTTGGAAAAAAATCATAGCCTATTCCCTCTACTGCATAGGATTTGATTTCAGTTCCGCCGCCCAAAATGGAGCCCTCGGGATCAGCGCCAATAATTTTAATCTCCGGGTTATATTCCTTAAGGCGCTTGGCGATTCCTGAAATCGTGCCGCCTGTACCAACCCCAGCAACCACCATATGCAAGTTTTTGCCGAAATCCTCAATAATTTCCCGGGCTGTGCCATGATAATGGGCGTTCGGATTATTCGGATTGGAATATTGATCAAGAATGTAGGAGTTGGGGATTTCTGCGTTCAGTCTTTTAGCCAGGGAGATATGGCTTTCAGGGGCATCATAAGCTGCTTCCGTCGGGGTGCGGTAAATCTTTGCTCCCAATCGCTCAAGTACTGATTGTTTTTCCTGGCTCATTTTTTCAGGCATGGTAATAATAACCTTGTAACCTAACACGGCACCTGCCAAGGCAATACCGATTCCTGTATTTCCGGAAGTAGGCTCAATCAGGGTATAACCTGGTTTGATATGCCCGTCACGCTCTGCATTAACTACCATTTCATACCCAATACGATCTTTAACAGATCCACCTGGATTTAAAAATTCACATTTTGCATACAGTTCACAATCGAGCTCACGGCCAAGGCGATTAATTTTAACTACTGGGGTGTTTCCGATGGCGGCAAGTATATTGGGATAAATCATATCTAGTCCTTTATTGAAGAATGGGTCGATTGATTATAGGGTTTTTAGGCAAAAAAAAGAATCTTCTAAAAATTAGGGTGGTGATTTTAAAGTTTTTAATTTATATTTAATTTTTGAACCAAAAAAGCAGGGAGCAAACGATGATAAATTTAAAATTAATAAAATGGGGTTTTGGGCTTGTTTTAACTTTGGGCTTGTGTGCATGCATGGATATGCAGCGCTCCGAACATGCAGATGTTCAATCTTATGAGAAAATGAATACCCAGCAGCAACAACATACGGTCAATAAAGCTAAAGCGCAAAAAACCTATGCCTCAAAAGATCCTACGCAAAAAGCCACTCCTGGCCCTAAAAGAAACGCTGCGCCACAAATTCCAGTTATTCAATAATTTTTAGACAAGCTCGTTTTCTATAGAAGTGGAAGGCGAAGTAACTTCATGGAAGTTAAGGGAGTTGGACCTTAAAAGGTCCAACTTGATGTGTTTACCATTTTGCCGGAGTATGAGACTCACTTCTGTCGTTTTGCACTCCTGCTTCCATTTCCATTGCTTCCAGTCCATCTCGAACCATTTCATTTTTTACAAAGTTTCTGGAACCTCGATCACCAAAGAAGCTCATTTTCTTCTTGCAATCTTTTTCTTTGCCTTGATGAGATGTGCGGGCATTTTTTTCATTAAATAATGCAGGTGTTGGGACTGTATTTCTTATTCTTTTTTCATTCATGACTGAACCTTAGCTTTTTATAAAGTTTTTCCTTCCAATACTTTAAGAAGCAAAGTCCATTTTTACTTCGGACAAGTTAAATTGTTTTGCCAGGACATGTTCCCCTTTTTTAATAGGAACATGCCTTTCAAATTAACCGGGGGCAAACTATGCAATAAATCGGCATCGTTTTTCAAGTTTTTTTCTTATGATTTACTTTGGTGCAATCATTTCCTCAGGTCTAACTAATTCAGCAAAGCGTTCTGCTGTTAAAATTCCGAGCTTTACTGCTGCCTCTTGAAGGGAGGAGTTATCCTGATGTGCCGTTTTCGCTATTTTCGCTGCTTTGTCATAGCCTATATGTTGATTGAGGGCAGTAACAAGCATTAAAGAATGATGCAAGTAATAATCAATAACCTTATGATTGGCTTCGATTCCCTCAGCACAAAACTCCTGGAAGGAATGGCAGGTATCAGCCAATAAATTGAGGGAATGAAGTACGTTAAAAATAATCACGGGTTTAAACACATTCAACTCAAAATTACCCTGGCTGTCGGCTATACCTACAGTCGCATCATTTCCCAGTACTTGGGCACAAACCATGGTCATGGCTTCGGATTGGGTAGGATTAACTTTTCCTGGCATGATTGAAGACCCTGGTTCATTTTCCGGAATGATTAGTTCCCCGATCCCGCAGCGGGGGCCAGAGGCTAGCCAGCGGATATCATTTGCAATTTTCATTAAGGCACAAGCCAAAGTTTTCATTGCACCGTGCGCGTTCACAAGGGCTTCATGTGATGCCAGAGCCGCAAATTTATTAGGTGCAGTTACAAACGGCAACTTGGTTATTTTAGCAATATGCTCCGCTACTTTGGTTGCAAACTGGGGATGGGTATTTAAACCGGTTCCAACCGCAGTTCCTCCTGCAGCTAACTCATAAAGCTCGGGTAATACTCCTTCCAGCCGTTGCAGGCAGGCATCCAGTTGCGCGACATAACCTGAAAACTCCTGTCCTAAGGTGATTGGCACCGCATCTTGCAAATGAGTACGGCCAATTTTAACTATGTCCTTGAAAGCCGCCATTTTAACGGCAAAGGCATCACGTAAATTTTTTACAGCAGGAATAAGCTTCTGATTAAGAGCTATTGCTGCAGCAATATGCATAGCGGTTGGAAAGGTATCATTTGAAGACTGGGACATATTCACATGATCGTTGGGGTGAACAGGTGATTTACTACCCATCGTTCCACCTGCCAGTTCAATTGCGCGGTTCGAAATGACTTCATTGGCATTCATATTGGACTGCGTACCGCTTCCTGTTTGCCATACATGCAAAGGAAAATGCTCATCCAGTAACCCTTTACTGACTTCCTCGGCTGCCTGGATAATTAAATCGGCTTTATCTTTGGGTAGCTTGCCCAAATCCAGGTTTGTAAGGGCGGCAGCTTTTTTTAAAATACCAAAAGCGTGCGTCACTTCACGTGGCATAATGTCATTGCCTATATTAAAGTGGTGTAATGATCGTTCGGTCTGGGCGCCCCAATACTTGTCGGCAGGAACAGCAATTTCACCCATGCTGTCAGATTCTATGCGTGTTTTGCTCATAATTTTTAATTTCCTTACAGCGTTTTTATTGAAATAAAAATTCTATCACATAGGGCAAAAATAAGTAATTTTTGTTATAGTGATGTCAATTTGAGAAATGTAGCCTGGGGCGGCGAAGCGGAACCCCGGGATTCCCATGTAATTTGTTGCCCCCCTCCTGCATCCAGGCTACGCAAAAGAGCTAAAGCACATGAGAGCCGTACGTATTTATCAACCTGGAAATTTTTATACAGACCAGCTTGTGGAATTGTCTCCCGAAGCCAGTCAGCACGTTGGAGTGGTTCTGCGCATGCAGGCAGGTGAGAAGATTACGTTATTTTGCGGCGATAACCGCGAATTTGATGCAACCATAGAGGCGGTGAAAAAAAAGCAGGTTACTGTAATTATCGGCTCTATAAAAGAGGTAAGCCGTGAGTCTCCCTTAACCATCCACCTGGCACAAGCCATCTCCAAGGGTGAGCGCATGGAGTTTGTGATGCAAAAAGCAGTTGAATTGGGGGTCGCGAGCATTACTCCTGTTATAACAGAGCGTTGCGTTGTTAAATTAGATAAGGAGCGCCTCGCAAAAAAGCTTCATCAATGGCAGGCAATCGTCATTGCCGCGTGCGAACAATCAGGGCGTAATCAAGTACCAATGGTAAACCCGCCTGTTACTTTGGATGCATACAGCCGCAAAGCTCAAGAGGGGTTAAAATTGATTTTGCATCCAGGTGGGGAGAAAAATTGGCGGGATTATTTAATTGAAGCTTCTGCGATTGCTTTGCTTATTGGTCCGGAAGGGGGTTTAAGTAACCAGGAAGTACAATTTGCTTGCGAGCATGGCTTTCAACCTTTATCTCTAGGTCCAAGAATATTACGTACAGAAACTGCCGCAATTACGGCATTGAGTGTATTGCAAGCAGTAGGTGGTGATCTATAATAATACTTGTAGTTAGTTTCTCTCAATGCGAAAATCTGGGTTCAATGGATTTATGTGCAGGGCGAATGAAAATTTTTGAAAAACATTTGCTAGGATGAGGTGCCTGATCTCCCGGTTATTTTTCATTCAAACTATTGCCAAATGACATCAATTCTTAATGTACAATGAGTTTGGCGGGTAATTAATTTTAAAACAACAGAGGTTAACTCATGAGTGATCTTATTAAAACAATATCAGATGCAAGTTTTGAGCAGGATGTAATCCAGGCAAACAAACCTGTTTTAGTTGATTTTTGGGCCGAATGGTGTGGTCCATGCCGCGCATTAACCCCTATATTGGAAGAAGTAGCGGCTACTCACGGTGAGCAGGTAACTTTCGCCAAGATTAACATTGATGAGCACCCTCAAACTCCTGCAAAATTCGGTGTAATGAGTATTCCTACATTAATTTTATTTAAAAACGGTCAGGTTGAAGCAGTTAAAATGGGTTTGCTTTCAAAATCTCAATTAAGTGCTTTTGTTGAGAGCCACATTTAATTTTTTATTTTTCTAAATAAAAATTGTTGTATCTTTTAGTAAAGCTGTGATAGCCTGTTGCAATATGTGATATACTTTGAATATATCACATAGGCAGCAGAATCCTTAGCTGCTATTCTTGAAATAATATTTTTCCCGGATACCCAATTCGAAATTAATCAACCAATCAAGTGAGAAGTATGAATCTTAGTGAACTTAAGCAATTGCCTATTGCCGATCTCTTTAACATCGCACAAGAGATTGGTGTCGAGAATCCTTCCCGTATGCGCAAACAAGAAATTATTTTTGCCATTCTTAAGGCCCACGCCTTAAAAGGTGAAGACATCCATGGTGATGGTGTTTTAGAAGTCCTGACTGATGGTTTTGGTTTCTTGCGTTCTGCCGATGGTTCTTATTTGGCAGGCCCTGATGATATTTATGTATCACCCAGCCAAATCAGACGTTTTGGTTTACGTTCTGGTGATACAATTTCAGGTAAAATCCGCCCCCCCAAAGACAGTGAGCGTTATTTCGCTTTGTTGAAAGTTGATGAAATCAATTATGATTCGCCTGATAGTGCCAAACGAAAAATTTTATTTGAAAACCTTACACCTTTATTTGCTACCGAACGCTTGGTTATGGAACAAGGTAATGGCAGTACTGAAGATTTGACGGCTCGAGTCGTTGATTTATGTGCTCCCTTTGGTCGAGGACAACGTGGATTGATTGTTTCCCCACCCAAAGCGGGAAAAACCTTAATGCTGCAAAACATTGCACGCTCTATAGAAAAAAATTATCCGGAATGTTATCTCATCGTTTTACTGATCGATGAACGCCCTGAAGAAGTAACTGAAATGCAACGTTCTGTTAAAGGTGAAGTAGTTGCCAGTACTTTTGATGAACCCGCTAACCGCCATGTTCAAGTTGCTGAAATGGTTATTGAAAAGGCCAAACGTCTGGTTGAACATAAGCGCGACGTAGTTATTTTACTTGACTCGATTACACGTCTGGCTCGAGCTTACAATACAGTGATTCCTTCATCCGGTAAGGTACTTACAGGGGGGGTTGACGCGAATGCTCTGCAACGGCCCAAACGTTTGTATGGGGCAGCACGTAACATAGAAGAAGGCGGCAGCTTGACTATTATTGCTACGGCTTTAGTAGATACAGGCTCTAAGATGGACGAGGTGATTTACGAAGAGTTCAAAGGAACCGGTAACATGGAAATCCATTTGAGCCGTAACATTGCTGAACGCCGCGTCTTCCCTGCCATAAATATTAACCGCTCAGGTACACGCCGCGAAGATCTGTTGTTAAGCCCAGAAGATCTGCAACGTACCTGGATATTGCGTAAAATTCTACAATCTATGGATGAATGTGATGCAATTGAGTTTTTGCTTGAACGCATGAAAAACCATAAAACCAATGCTGAATTCTTTGATGCAATGAAACGTCAAGAGTAGTACCTGCATAAAATGTATCCCGGGTGGAGGCTTCAAGCCACACCCGGGGTGTCACGTTCTCTTTCACCCAGGTTACTCTAGGGGATTTTATTAATGAAATACTCTGATTTGAGAGATTTTATTGCACAACTGGAATCACGTAATTTATTAAAACGCATAACCTATCCGGTGTCTCCCTATCTTGAAATGACAACCGTCAGTGACCGAGTACTGCGCTCTGGTGGACCGGCCCTTCTCTTTACGAATACCCCCAATCATCAAATGCCAGTGCTGACCAATTTATTTGGCACTGTCGAACGCGTGGCCATGGGTATGGGTGAAGACAGCATCACTGCCTTAAGGGAAATAGGTAAATTATTAGCTGCCTTAAAAGAGCCTGATCCTCCCAAAGGATTTAAAGATGCTTTTAATAAACTCCCCTTGCTAAAACAGGCTTTAAACATGGCCCCCAAGTATGTGAGCGGGGCAGAATGCCAACACCACGTATGGGAAAAAGACGAAGTTGACTTGACCACTTTGCCTATTCAAACCTGCTGGCCCAAAGATGCGGCTCCTTTAATTACCTGGGGGCTGGTCAC
Source organism: Fluoribacter dumoffii NY 23 (assembly GCF_000236165.1). Classification (NCBI taxonomy): domain Bacteria; kingdom Pseudomonadati; phylum Pseudomonadota; class Gammaproteobacteria; order Legionellales; family Legionellaceae; genus Fluoribacter; species Fluoribacter dumoffii. The sequence goes on from NZ_CM001373.1 coordinate 70,137, forward strand.
TACCAAAGGGCCTTATCAAACGCGGGAAAATATGGGAATATACCGTCAACAATTGTTAAATAAAAATCAATTGATTATGCGGTGGTTATCCCATCGGGGCGGAGCACTGGATTATCAGGCATGGCAAAAAGCTTATCCTGGCGAACGCTTTCCTGTGGCAGTGACGCTTGGAGCTGATCCGGCAACGATACTTGCCGCTGTAACCCCTGTCCCTGATACTTTGTCGGAGTATGCCTTTGCAGGATTATTACGGGGCCAACGTACCCGTCTAACGCAGTGCATCGGAAATGAGTTACACGTCCCTGCGAGCGCAGAAATTATTTTGGAAGGCTACCTTGAACCCGGGGTTGAGGCACCTGAAGGACCTTATGGGGATCACACGGGTTATTACAATGAAGTACAGTCCTTCCCTGTGTTTACTGTGGAACGCATGACTCACAGAGATAATCCCATTTACCATAGTACCTATACAGGTCGGCCACCGGATGAGCCCGCGATTTTAGGGGTTGCTTTAAATGAAGTATTTATTCCCTTGTTGCAAAAACAGTTTCCGGAGATTGTTGATTTTTATTTGCCGCCCGAAGGATGCTCTTATCGCTTAGCAGTCGTTACCATGAAGAAACAGTATCCTGGACACGCGAAACGAATTATGATGGCCGTTTGGTCTTTCTTAAGACAATTTATGTATACCAAATTTGTAATCGTATGTGACGATGACATTGATGCCCGTAATTGGCAGGATGTGATTTGGGCGATGACCACACGTATGGATCCCGCACGAGATACTGTGATGATGGAAAATACTCCGATTGATTATCTGGATTTTGCCTCTCCTGTTTCCGGTCTTGGTTCAAAAATAGGAATGGATGCAACGAATAAGTGGCCGGGTGAGACGCAAAGGGAATGGGGGGAGCCCATTGTCATGGATGAAGAGATTTTGAAAAAAGTTGATGGTTATTGGTCTTCTTTGGGGTTAGATGAATGAAGGAAAAAACGATCAAAGCGCTTGTAGAAGATATTTCACCGTTAACAGACACTATCATGCGTTTGGTTTTAACACCGGAAAAATACGTGGATTATCAAGCAGGACAATACCTGCAAGTTCTGTTTGATGGAGAAGCGTTTAGCTATTCTATTGCCAATGCCCCCTTAGGCTCTCATAAGTACGAACTGCATATTCGTCACAGTTTGGATAATCCCTACACGCAGCGATTATTTGCTTATATTAAACAACATGGATCGGTAAATCTTCGTTTGCCGTTTGGGACGTGTTCTATTGAGCATTTATATCCTCATCGTCCTATCCTGTTCATTGCAGGTGGTACTGGATTTGCACCTGTAAAAGCTATGATTGAGCAGTTATTATCTACTTCAGACACCCGCCCATTTGAGCTATTTTGGGGAGCTCGTTTACAAAACGATTTATATATGGATGAAAAAGTAAGGAATTGGCAAACTCATGTGAGCCGCTTTAACTATTTTTCTTCTGTATCAGAAGACAATGGCGTGCCATTGGTTTCTCATGTACTTACCAAACACCCGCATGATCTTGGGGACTGGCAGATAGTGATCAGCGGGCCTTTTGATATGGTCTACAGTACCCGTGATGCATTAGTGGCTCAGGGAGTGACTAGGGCTCATTTATTTTCAGATGCATTTAGTTTTGAAGCCAAATAAGGAAGCATGCTATGGAGACTTTATATCAAATTCTGGGGCTTATTGGCGCCGGATTGATTCTTTTTATTTTATATCGGGCAATAAAAGGAAATCCTGAGCAATTTAGTAGAGAGAATTTAAATAAAAGTTTTTTCTCTATGGGCGTTCTAGCGATTATTTTAATTGGTTTTATTGCGCTATTAATTTTAATTTTAAGAAATACCTAAGAACAGCCTGACGTACTCTCATGCTTCACCCAAGCTAAAAGGGGATATTGATTTGGCTCCTAGCCTGGGTGTGATTTAGGGTCGACTCTATAAATAGTGTTGCCCATTTAATGTTTAATGCTTGGGATTTGCATTGCTGTAATGCCCTTCGTTTTCCTTTAAATAAAAGGGAAGATGTGGATTGTTAATAGGCATTTGGCTCGTATCGGCAATCAACATACACTCTTCTACATAAGTGATTTGGCTGCTGTCATCCACTAATAATCGATACCAGGGATTACGCGTTGCAAATTCACGCTTCTGTGCTTGCGGATTATAATTTCCTGAAGCCTGAAATAATGGATCTACATCCACTACAATCGCTCTGTAGCGGCTGTTTTTATGAATTACCAAATCTCCAATATTAAATTGCGCAATTTTATTCATATAAGCCTCTTTGTTGAGCATTTCGAATAGTATATCGGTAGAAATAAATTAAGCTTGAATGTTAGTGAGGGACTGCTGAAGCCTTATAAAGGCGATTCAGGGTTTGAGCGAAAACGATCCAGCCTAATTAAACTTATTCCTTTTGCAGCATAACTTTGCTGAACTCTTGACCATACTTCATCATATGAATTTATTCCCGGGACAATTAAATAATGGACACAGGGATCAAGTACATACACCTTTTCTCCTGCAGTTGCCAACCCTTCAGCAGCTTGTTGAACACAGATATTTCCGCAAATCCCGGTGATGATTACCTTGCTGTACTTTTGCTTTTGAAAAAACTGCAGAAAAGTAAGACCGCCCTCATCATAAACATTGTTGGTCTGCTTTAAAAATCGAGGATCGCTTAAGTCAATTCCTTTTTTTAACAGCATTCCTGCTTCAGGAGCAGAGAAATTGATTTTAGCGAACCGATAAATCCTAATTTTAGCGTGCAGCTTTTTTAAGCGTTTTTCAATTGGATCAGAAATGGCTGCCCCTATGGTGCCTCGTAGACAATGTAATCCATAGTGCGCCCTTGCCAAATTAAACTCTTTCAATTCATTGCGTTCTACTTGTAACGTTTTAGTTGCATGCACTTTATCATAACCTTTAGCCATGATTTGCGCATCAATGTGCTCTTCATCCCGTTCGAATACATGGGCATCCTGCGTGGTAATTAGTTCAATTTGTGGAGCAAGTTGGTCATGGGTATTTATGAGGTCCTCAAGCACATCAAGCAAGGCCATATTGCGAAGCAGAGTATTTTCGCCCCCCGGAGCATATAAGGCAAAATCTGGAAGTACAAAGTCATTTTGCAGGTCGACTAAGAGAACAGCTAATTTATCGGTGTCTTTTAAGAGGCCCAGAAGAATTTTTTTTAATTCTTCTTTTAATGCCGGATCTGTTTGGGCATATAGTTTGGTTAATTTTTTAAAAAAATTGGAGGCTTTTGGGCGTAATTGTTCTTGTGCCTGCAAATGTCCCGCCAATCTTAATTTCCCAGATGTGTTCATTCCGTTTACATTAAAAAACTATATGTTTAATGATAGAACATAATGGCTGGGTACTCACGAAAAATCGACTCTGAATAGCAACTATTGAAGCGCTGGATAAGTTGGCAATTCATTTCAGCAAACCGCTAAACGGGCTAAGGCAAGCCTGCCTTCACCCGTAAAAAAGCGAGTTGGTTAGCTTTCCAAAGTAAAAAAGTTGCGTAAATCCTCTAAAGCAGCATCTACAGGGGCTTCAATTTCTTTTTGAACTTCAGTTTTGTCAAAAAATAAAGAAGCCCTTCCGGTTTTGGCTTTTGAATAGATTAATTTAGCGAGGGTAGCGACGCACAACAGAAAATTAAACACAATTGCCGACCAGGACTGTTCGTCGCTCATTATATCATCTTGACTGTGTAATCTTGCTGTAATTCTCAGGTCAAATTGTTGATATGCATCTTTAGCGGGAAGCTCATTTGGACTTTGAATGACAAAACGATCAAGGTCTTTTTGAAGCAAATCACCAAGCTCATTAATTGTTCCCTGTTTATTTTCAGGTAGGGTGGCTGCATAAGCTTTTATGCCGGCAATTTTTTCATATAAGTCTTGAATTTTCTGTGCATATTGTTGAGGCCTGCCTTTTCTTTGGGTAAAAATTGAAAGTGTCGCTTGCGCCTTCACGGCAAGATCTTCTATCACTTCAGATTTCTGGTGGGCATCTAATAATTTAACCACCATTCTATTGAGGGTAGCTTGCATTTTGATGCCTTTGAAATACGCTATTCCACTGGTAATTTTTTTCAGTACTTCCTCACAGTTTCCAGAGATCACATAATCCTTTAACAAACCATTATTTTCATCGCCAATAGTTCTGATGAATTCCTCACGCAAATCTTTATCTTTATGGTTAAAGAAATCCTTGGCTTTGTAATGGGCATTGCGCTCATTTTGATAAGTAACAAGCATGGTTTTAAGTGTTCTGGCTAAAGCCACACGCTCTTCATTTGCCTGAATTTCTTGTTTGGGCTCTTCTTTTCCTAATTCATTTTTTGCGGAACTTTCAACCTCTGATTCTCGATGGTGCGATGTATTTTCGGACTTTTCTCTTAATTCCTGTATTCTGCGGAGCTCTGTTTGTCTTTCTTGTTCCGCAAGCTTTCTCAATTCTTGCTCCAGCGTCTCTGCTTGGTGGATAAGTTCCTGCAATGAACCCGTTTCTATTCTGATAATTTCTTCCCCGAGGTCAGTAACTTCGCCGGCCAGTCGATCCCTTTCTTCGTAAGTGGAAATCAGTTTGCTTTTCAGCTGTTCTATTGATTTTGAGGCTTGTGTGAGTTGGGTAAAATAACGGTTATCCTCGTCTTTTATAAAAGTTGTTCTCTCAATTACAAGAGGAACTACTGTAGATAAATTCTGGTAATCAGTACTTTTCCATGTGTAGCTGTATTTTTTTGGATCTTCCCCCAATATTTCAAGCAGTAACTTAAATCCTTTTTTTGCAGGTAGTGTCCTGCTGGGAACTCCTGACTCATCTGCTAATTTTGCAAGTTCTTTACTGTCATAATGTTGGACGCCCTTGTTAAGATGATCTTGTACCTTGCTTAGCAATGCCAGTATTTTTTCGATTCTCTCAGGATTAGCGATCTCTCTGTATCGTTTATCTTCCGCAGTTATCATTAATAACTGCTGTTCGACATGTGCAAGGACAAATTCTTTGTTTTTACAATCAAGCTGTTCTGATGAGCTGGCCTCTAGCTGGATTTGTCTCAAAATAGAAGGTATTTCCCTGGCAATGATGCCTGCATTTTTTTGATTGCATTCTTCTATTTTTGTTGCCTTTTCTAATTGGTTTTTTTGCAATTCAACAATTGATTGTCTTTGGGTGTTAATTTGTTCTTGTTTTTCCTGATATTGACGTTCTAATTCTTGTTTACTTATCATTTTTTTGCTCACAACGTTTAAATGATGAAACTCTGGGCGCGCATTATAGAATACAATTATCGAGTGAACAATAAGTGATCACTTTGTTTTTATGTAGCGAGGCGTTAAATAAAGTAAATGGCAAAGATAATCCCTGTTTCATAGAGCAAGCACAGTGGAACAGCAAGCATGATTTGGGAAAAAACATCAGGGGGGGTAAGTAGCATGCCGACGATAAACGCCCCAACAATGATATAGGGACGAATTGTTTTAAGGGTTGTCACCTCAATGATTTGTAACCGCACCAGAACAAAACAAATTAAAGGCACTTGAAAACAAAGGCCAAAGGTCAGGAGCATTTTGGTGATAAAATCCACAGCATAGGCCATATCAGGCATGTAGCGCACCCCTTTAGGTAAGGCGTGTGCAAAAAAATGAAACATAAAGGGCAAAACCAAATAAAAACAGAACAAAACCCCGGCACTAAAAAGCAAAAGGCTGAAGATTAAGGCAAAGCGCAAAATCGTTTTCTCTCTTGCATACAGGCCAGGACTTATAAAGCGCCAAAATTGAAATAGAGCAATGGGGGCACTTAGTAAGAGTGCCGCATCCGCAGCAACTTTGAGTGGCGTAAATACAGGCGAGGTTACCTGGGTGGCAATTAAACCTTCATTTCCAGAGAGTGTATGCAGCAGTGGACTAACTAAAGCCTGGAACAAATCATTTGCCCAAAAAAAGAAAATGAAAAAAAGGCCAACAAACCAAATTAAAGTCTGCAATCCACGACGGCGTAATTCCAGGAGATGATTGAGCATGAAATGTATTAATGTAATTGTTAGGCTTTATTCTATCACCCACAACCGCCATTGAAAGGATCACTTCTCCTTAGACAGCTGAGGTATATTGCAATCAAAACTATTCCCGGAGAAAAATGTCTTTCAATGGACGTGTGAGCCTTTATTAAGCATCAGCAAGTTCTGTGCTTTTGACTCCAATTCTTTCAGGGCGGATTTCCCGTAAACGGTTAAACTGATCCACAAAAACAACGGTAGGAATGAGGCTTGCACAATCTTCTTCCAGTACCTGGGCAAAAGAGGCAATTATGATCAAATCGCCTGGAGTGACCAAATGCGCTGCTGCTCCATTAACACAAATTTCAGTTGATCCGGGTTTGCCGGTGATGGCATAAGTCTCAAACCGGGTCCCTGCGGTGATATTCCAAACATTCACTGCCTCATAGGGCAATATATTTGCTGCTTTAAGAAGCTCTGGAGAAATAGTGATGCTTCCCTCATAGTCCAAATCGGCTTCAGTGACGCAGGCACGATGAATTTTGGATTTTAACATTTTTCTATAAGCCATGATGATCCCAGCCTTGTTCATAGTGGCCGAATTTTACACCAAAGCGTGAAGTTTATGCTATATAATTTTCGCAGACTTTGATTTGCAAAATTGGGGGCGCGTGCTCATGGAAAACCGGGATCCTCTTTACTTTGCCCAGGCTACTTTTTATCAGGGATGCACGTTATAATTGCCTTTTATTTTTGGGGATAACTAAGGTGAGGCACAGCCCACGTAAACGCTTTGGCCAGAATTTTCTACAAAACCGGCACATTATTGATGACATCGTCCGTGCAATTAATCCGCAAGCAGAAGATAATATGCTGGAAATTGGTCCGGGTCTGGGTGCATTAACCGAGCCCTTACTGCGCCGTTTGAATAAATTAACTGCCGTTGAAATTGACTGGGATTTACAAAAACATTTGTCAGCAATGTCTGTGGCGCAGAATAAATTGCACCTGATTGCTGCTGATGCACTAACCCTGGATTACAGCCAATTCGGTACGCACTTACGGGTGGTAGGCAATTTACCTTATAATATTTCCACGCCTTTGCTCATCCATTTATTGAACTATGCCTCTCATATAGAGGACATGCACTTCATGTTGCAAAAGGAAGTAGTAGAACGTATGGCAGCACAACCCGGGAGTAAGGCATATGGCCGCTTAACGGTGATGCTGCAATATCATTGTGTTGTGGAGTATTTGTTTGATGTTCCCCCGGAAGCATTTGATCCCCAACCTAAAGTGGATTCAGCGGTGGTTCGTCTTACTCCTCATCGCATTTCGCCTTTTGAAAAAGTGTCTGCAGGGCAGTTGGAGCGGTTGGTGGCTAGTGCTTTTGCCATGCGCCGTAAAACGCTTAATAACAATTTAAAGGGAATAATAACGGCTGAACAATTAAGTGCTTTGGGAATTGATGGAAATAAAAGACCTGAACAAATTTCTATCGCTGAATATGTTCAACTAGCGAAATTTATTTCCAATTAGTGTAAAATTAATCATCATGGACCTGTTTTTTCAAATTTGGAGTTATTAAATCATTATGGAGATGGCCTTGTTTCACCGTCAACGTCCACGCAAAGGTACCTTGTCTTCCCAGGGTAAATCCTTAAAAGAGTTAACACGCATCGTTAATGCCGATCTTATTTTGTCAGATGAGAAGCGGCAGACCTTATTAAAAAGGATGCGAATGTTGTCTGGTTTGGAAACCGCTCGATATGACAGCTTATGCGGTATTCTTATCGCCAATTTAGTGCAGTATTGTCAAAATTTACCTGAAACAGCCAACAGTTATTATTCACAGCAAGGCGGACTGGTAGATCACGCACTGAACCGTACCGAAGCAGCATTGAGCCTTTTTCAGGAGTTTATGGTACAGGAACAGCCGGAATCATTATCTGAAGAGCAAAAGCTTTGGCAATATGCCCTTTTTTCCGCAGCAATTCTCCAAGGGATAGGCAAGTTATTCGTTGATTATCGAGTAAGTTTGTATGATGCCAATGGCCAATTCCTAAAAGAATGGAATCCCTTGCTGGAAAGCTTGACCAGCACCGGGCATTATTACTTTTATGAATTCGATAAGGAACCCGAAATTGAGTTTCGACGTCGCCTCAATTTATTGTTGGCAAGGACACTTATGCCAGCAAGCGGATTCGCATGGATAGCTTCTAACCCCGAAGTTCTTGCAGTGTGGCTTGCTTTATTAAATGAAGATGAAGGTTCTGCCGGGACATTAGGGGCGATATTAATTCGCGCGGAAGCCATCGCTATCCAGCGTTATTTACTTGAATTCATGGCGAAAGGTACGGCGGCAATTTATGGTGGGGGACGTTATCGTGCAGGCACCTTTTCTGGCGGTCAACCCGAAAGCCTGTTGGAGAAAGAGCAGGCAGTAGGCATGGAGTTTATCCAGTGGATGATTAAGGCATTAGATGAAGGCCGAATCATGATTAATAAAGCACCTTTGTTTATGGTGCCAGGTGGCATGCTGATGTGTGCGGAAATGTTTCAATTATTCGTACGTGAACACCCTGAATATAAAAATTGGCAGGCGGCTCAAAATGGATTTTTAGCCTTAGGTTTGCATCATCGTGCAGCTGATGGCGGGGTAATTAGCCGTTTTGAAACCAAAAATCAAATGGAAACTGGAGTAGTGTTTGCGAAGTATGCCCTGGCGTTACCAGAATCAGTGAAGGTAATGGATATGGCTAGCGGAAAAGTAGAGTCTATGTCAGCAACCGAATTGATCCATAAAGCTCAATTTAGCAGCCAGTTTACCCAGCAACAAAATAGCAGATTGATTCGCTCGTTACAAAAATTGGATGCGAAAGGGACATGGCAAACCCCTGAAAATGAAGAAAATGCACTTAGGCCAGGAGCAAAAAAAGGTGCCTGATTATGCAATTGGTGACGTGCAAGGTTGCTATGAACCTCTGCAACGGTTATTGGAACTGATCGATTTTAATGAAAAAAGAGATCGTCTGTGGTTTGTTGGTGACTTGGTAAACAGGGGGCCCGAATCTCTGGCTGTTTTACGCTTTGTCAGTTCCTTACCCGTTATCCCCCGCGTTACTCTGGGTAATCATGACTTACACTTGTTAGCGTCACTTTTCGGCGGCAGGCCATGGAGAGGACATGATGACACTTTGCAGGAAGTGATGCGCGCCGCTGATGGGGAAGCTTTAGGCCACTGGTTAAGAAAACAATCCATTTTGTATTATTCCCCAGAGCTGCAGGTCGTGATGTGTCATGCAGGAATTAGTCCTTTGTGGGACCTGCCGCAGGCGATGCAGCATGCCAGGGAACTGGAGGAAGTCCTTGCCGGGGAACATTATCGTGATTTTTTATCCTGCATGTATGGTAACAAGCCTGATATATGGTCCGATGATTTAAGGGGTAATGACAGATTGCGGGTAATTACCAATTACTATACGCGCATGCGGTTTTGTGATGCACAAGGACGGCTCGAGCTTGATTTTAAGGAAACTGTCGCCCAGGCTCCCGCCCATCTTTATCCCTGGTATGAAGTACCGTGCCGGAAAGAAATTGATATAGATATTGTTTTTGGTCATTGGGCTGCCTTAATGGGAAAGTGTCCCCATCCCAAAATTCATGCAATCGATACGGGATGTCTTTGGGGCGGTCAACTCACGGCACTGCGTTTGCAGGATATGCAACGATTTGCAGTCTGGAATAAGAAATGATGTTAATAAATAAAATGCAGGCCACATTTTCCTCATGTATGCCTGGGTATTTTTTCCGACCCAAGCTCGTTAGAACAACTCTTTTTTTCTTAATCTTTTTATTTGGGATTAAGGGTTGGTCCTTGCCAAATCCTGATGAAGCACAAGTAAAGCAAGCGGAAGAGCGGCTGCAAAAAGCTATAGAGAATCCTGAATTTATGCTGCATAACTGGATAGAGCTGCCTACCTCCCCAGCAGCCCGCACTAAAGCCGTGCATCATTTGGGTTTAAGAGATGCGATTTTACTGGCCTTACGTTATAACCCCAATATTCAAAATGCCGAATTGGACCGCATTGTCCAACGATACCAATTGCGTCTGGCACACAATCAGTTTGAACTACAATATGCTTTAGGTGCTTCCGGAGTGATCCAAAAAAGCACCTTTAATGGTGTGGGTAGTGATACAACACACACGCTGCTGGCCAGTCCTGAATTTAATTTGAAAACAAAACTGGGCACTGAAGCGAATTTATCCATTAACAATAATGTCAATGAAAACAACAATTACAACCCGGTATTGAACTTTTCCTTAACCCAGCCTTTATTGCGAGGTTTTGGAAAAGCAGTAAACGAGGCCGCTCTTTTAGATGCCAAAGATAATGAATGGTTAAATAAATTAAATCTGCAGCAGTCAGTTGCTGATCAAATCACCCAGGTGATTGTCGCTTATCGTATGCTCATTTTAAGTGGGAATAACTTACAGAATCAGCGTTTACAGTTAAAAGAAGCCAAAAAATCTTATGAAATTAATGAAAAAAAAATAAAAGCAGGGCAATTGGAACCTACGGGCAACATTCAACAATCCTATCAAATTGAATCTTTGAGTCTTATGGTAGAGCAGGCAGAAAATGATTTTCAGACGGCATCGCAAGATCTCTTGCAGACAATTGGTCTTGATCCCGAAATGCATATTTCTGTGCCTAGCGATGTTGTTTTAGATAAGCTTACAGTTCCCAATTTGCAGCAGGCTATTGCATTGGCTTTGCAGCATAATACGGTTTATTTGGCCCAAAAGATGACTTTGCGCGTCGATGAGCGAGCCTACAAAGTTGCTAAAAATCAACAGCTCTGGCAATTGGATGTGTCAGGTAATGTACAAAGTGGGGTGGTGAATGATGTAAGTGGAATTAACGGGGGTTTTAAAGGCATTTACAACGGAAATAATGTTACTGAGGCAGCCCGGTTGACACTGACCGTGCCTTTTCATGATATCAGCCGGCGCAGCCAGTTAATTAACGCCAAAGTTCGTCTGGAAAAAGATCGCCTAAACTTGCTTGCTACAAAACGCGCTTTAATCACCAATATCACCAACACCATCAATAATATAAAAAGTTTGGCAAAACGTTATCAATTAGCACTCAAACAAGTGAAGCTGGCAGAGCAATCCTATGCTTTGGAAAAGAAAAAGCAACAGGCAGGAATATCGAGTGCCTTGGATGTAAACAATACGCAAAATCAGCTGATCCAGGCGCAATCTGGGTTAATCAATGCAAAAATTGCCTATTTAAACCAGATATCCAATCTGCAAAGAATTTTGGGGACCACACTGGAGCATTGGCAAATAAAATTAAGGTATGGTGGATGAATAGTTATTTTAAAAAATCAAAATGGGTCATTTTATTATTGAGCGGTTTCCTTTTGTTCTCATGCGGCCATCATGAAAAGCAAAAAAAGGTCGCTTTACACCATTATAAAGTCGAAGAGAAAACCCTGCATAAAACGTTGCATTTTACCGGTACAGTTCAGCCTTTGCATGAACATACCATTACCAGCCCGATTGAAGCTGTAGTAGAAACCATGAATTTCCATTACGGGCAGCTTGTTAAAAAAGGCGATATGATTTTAACGCTTAACTCCACGGAGTTACAAAGACAATTTAATGAGACCTTAACCGAATATTTAAAGGCGAAAGACAGCTATACCATTGCAAAAGCTAAATTTGTGGGTACCCAGGATTTATGGGACTCGGGATTGTTATCTAAAAATAATTACATGAGTGAAAAATCAAATGTAAATACCGGCAGGGTTACATTAATGCAATCCACACGCAAGCTGACAGAAATGCTGGAAAAATTGGATGAAAACACTCCCAGGAATTTATCTACTTTAAGTTTGGCTGATTTCGATAAGATAAAAAATATTCTGGCAGCAAAACACAATGTAATTCGTTTAAAATCCCCAGGTGAGGGAATACTTTTGTATCCGCCTAAAGCTGGCGAGGATAAAAGTGCGCGGGTTACCGTAGGATCTACGGTCAAATCAGGTCAAGTTATTGGCTTGATAGGTGATTTATCCGGAATTCGAATTGAGATTGATGTCCCCGAAATTGATATTACCCAAATCCAAACAGGCATGAATGCCACCGTAAGCGGGGTTGCCTTTGGTAAATATCAATTAAAAGGAGAATTGGTCACCGTAAATGCCCAAGCCTCAATGAACAACGGGTTGCCCTTTTTTACTGCCGTCATTGAGGTCAGGAATTTGACTCCTGAACAACAAAAATGGATTAAAGTGGGTATGAGTGCCTCCATCGAATTAACTGTTGATAATGGCAAGCAGCTGCTTGTGCCTATTGCTGCCATAAAACGGGAAAAAGGCCAAAGCGTGGTGCGCGTGCAAACCAGCCCTGGTGTTGTTGAAAAACGTATGATTACTACAGGCGCTGCACAAGCGGATTCGGTAGTTGTTGAGACCGGCTTAAAGGTTGGTGATGTGGTGGTTTATGAATGATTGGGTGATAGATTCGGATACAAAAAATGCCTCGACCCAAAAGGAGGAGCGGGGAGCAGGCGTTCTTGAAAAATATTTAAATCCTGTTTTACAACCGCGGGAGCACATTCCGCAGAACAAGATTCCTTTGATGCAAATTTCCAATCTTGTTAAGAGTTATCATCTTGAAGGGATTAGCACCACGATTTTGAAAGAAGTCTCGCTTACAGTATATGAGGGGGATTTATTGGCTATCGTGGGCGCTTCTGGTTCAGGCAAATCGACTTTGATGAATATTATAGGGCTTTTGGATAAAGCAGACTCTGGAACTTATTTACTTAAAAACCGTAACGTTGCTGCGTTGACCGATGATGAATTGGCTGAGTTGCGAAATCAAAATATTGGTTTTGTTTTTCAGCAATTCAATTTATTACCCAGGTTTACTGCCATGCAAAATGTGGCATTACCCTTGATTTATCGAGGTGTTGCAGCAGCTGAAATTAAGGAAAGGGTACTTATTGCTCTTGAACGTGTGGGGATGCATCAGTATGCCCAACATCGACCCACCCAGTTATCAGGCGGACAACAACAACGGGTTGCAATTGCACGTGCTTTAGTCACGGAGCCGCAAGTGATTCTGGCCGATGAGCCTACAGGCGCCCTTGATTCACGTACCGGCAATGAAGTGATGAATTTATTTTTAAGTTTACATGCGCAGGGACGGAGTATCATTATGATTACTCACGATGAGCAAATTGCTGCGTTATGTCAGCGAAAAATCACCCTTGTAGACGGTTTTGTCATGGCGGAGAGTGCACCATGAAGTTCGCCGGACATTGTCAGCAGGCTCTGGTTAACCTGACTGCCGCCAAATTACGTTCTTTTTTAGCTGTATTAGGGATTCTGGTTGGCACGGCCGCTGTCGTGGCCTTGATCAGTTGCGGTCAGCTGGCCACCGAAAAAGCACTGGCGCAATTCAAGGCGTTAGGCACTGATTTATTGGCGATTGCTGTTTTTCCAAAAACAGCTGATAAATCCTCCGGAAGTATGGATTACATTTCAGTAAACCAATGGGAGCAATTACCGGAACGAATTCCTTATATTCTCGATATGGCGCCTTATAGTACTGCTTATCAGCCGTTGAGTTTTCAAGGAAAACAAATGCAAGGGGCAGTCATCGGTGCGGATGAGCATTTGGCGAAAATTGTTCATATCAAACTCGCAGCCGGCCATTTTGTATCTTTTGTTGAATCTTATGAACATTATTGCGTTATTGGTGCCGGATTGGCCCGGCAAATACAAGAGATCAGTTTTGATGATCCTATAGGCAAACAACTGCGTATCGGCCAGTCGTTATATACGATAATCGGTGTTGCGGAGCCCTGGAAAGAAAACGGTTTTTTCAATGAAGATATTAATCAAGCCGCCATTATTCCTTTGGCGGGTATTAATCTCATCAGTAAAGATGCCAAAATAAACAATGTAGTTATAGAGTTAAAACCGGACAGTCCCATAGATGAAGTTATTGAAGAAATAAAACAAATTATTGGTTCGGTGGCTCCCAAACTCAGTGTTTTTTCCCGCAGTGCAAAACAAATTATTGCGAGCATGGAAAATCAGGGACAAATATTTACTTTATTGCTTGGTGTAATTGGCGGCATTTCCCTGCTGGTGGGTGGAATTGGGGTAATGAACGTCATGCTGGTTTCTGTAAGTGAGCGGAAAAAGGAAATTGGTATTCGGAAGGCGGTAGGCGCCAAAAATAGGGAAATCCAGGCTTTATTTCTCGTCGAATCAGTCATGCTTTCTTTATTGGGTGGTATTCTGGGGGTAATTTTAGGATTAATTTTTACCCGTATTTTGGCCTATTTTAGTGATTGGAATTTTTCAGTTTATTTGCTCCCCCCTGTAGCAGGATTTTTAGTCTCGGCGGCAACCGGAATTTTCTTTGGGTTTTATCCTGCGCGTCGCGCAGCTAAACTAGAACCTGTAGTTTCTTTGCGTAGTGAATAAGTAAACCCTTACATCAGGTTGCGAAAGGTCTACTCTATCAGTTCAAATTACCCGCTATTGCATGGAAATTGTAACTGCCTTATGATGAAATTCCTTTATTATTAAATGGATTTTAAATATGTTAAAAAAATTTGGGGGTGTGCTGGTCTTGGCGCAGGTATTTTTCCCTTGTTCCCTTTCTGTTGCTGATTCTGCCCCGCCACAAACTGCTCCATCGAATAATTCAGTTCCTTCAAGTTATTTGCCTGTCGTGATTCATGAAACGTTTGCCAGTATTTTGCAGCGCATGAGTAGTGCAAAAGAGGCGATTAACGAACGGCAACAACAATTGTTAAAGCAGCGCTATGACTTGAGCAATAAGCCTTCCAAGGCTGTGACGATGACCAATGGGAAGCCCATCCAGGAGGGAGTCCGAGTGAAGCTCCCGGAGGGAGTTACCTGGGAGCAGCTGGCTAACATGAGTCCTGAAGATATTAAGAAAAAAGACTTGTTTCCCCAAGGCTTCTTACCACTTCCTCATCCAAATCATCCAGAAGGGGGCATGTTATTCCCGAAATTCGTTATTGATGAAATTAAAAAACAGGAAGACAGGGATTTGACCCGTTTTGATCTGGATTTTGATATTCCAGATCATTTTTTACCTCCTTACCCTGCTCCTATTTATTTGACGACCAGGCCTGATCTTGGAGATGTCTCACAAGGTAAAGTGGTAACTATTGAAAATTACTATGAATTATTTAATGGCATCCTAAATCCGAAACAAATCGAGGGTTTGCGTTTATTAGTCACGCCCTTTCCCCAACAACAATTTAACCAGACTGAAGATCGTCGCACAGTCAAACCAAGCCGTGGTGTGGCATGTTTTGATTGCCATACAAACGGTCATACGAATAAGGCTACCCATTTGGTCGGTGATATAAGACCCCAAGAATTTCGTCATCGCATCAATACTCCCACGTTACGAGGTGTAAATATCCAAAGATTGTTCGGTTCGCAACGGGCATTAAAAACCATAGAGGATTTTACTGAGTTTGAACAACGAGCCGCCTATTTTGACGGCGATCCGGTGATTGCGACTAAAAAAGGAGTCAATATCCTGGAACGGGGGAGTCAAGTTCATTTCATGGCTGAATTCCAGGAAATCCTTGATTTTCCTCCAGCACCTAAATTGACTTGGGAAGGCAAACTGGATCCAGCCAAAGCCAGCCCTGCAGAATTGCGTGGACAAGAATTATTCTTTGGTAAGGCAAAGTGTTCCGGTTGTCATACCCCGCCTTACTATACTGACAATAGCATGCATAATTTGCAGACAGAAAGATTCTATCAGCCCAAGATGATAAATGGGATGAAAGCAGTTGGAGATGGGCCGATAAAAACTTTCCCTTTAAGAGGAATCAAAGATTCTCCACCGTACTTACATGACGGCCGTCTGTTAACTTTGGCAGATACAGTTGAGTTCTTTAACTTGGTATTGCAATTACAATTAACGCAAAATGAAAAAGCCGACTTAACAGCATTTATGGAAGCGCTGTAATACTCAGGGTATAATTCTTTTCATTGTTTGGATGCAGTGCCGGTCTCTTGAAGACCGGCCTTGTGGTATATCGCGGGGCTTGTTCCTAGCACAACTTCTTGCTGCTGCTATAAAAGCCACCGCATTTCCAGGCTACTTATATTATACTAAATGGTCTATCTTAAATATTAAGATGGCAGTCAGATAACCGAAAATCAGGGGGATGGGCTATGAAAAAATGGGGACTTGCGATTATCGCATACGTTCTGATACATCAAACTGCCTTTGCACACCAAAAGTGGAACGAGTGGGTTGCAGGAATTAGGGCGGAAGCACTACAGCAAGGAATTTCACCAGAAGTTTTTGATGAGGCCTTTGCAGGAATCCATGAGCCAAGCCATCAAATTAAAGGACTTTTGCGATCTCAACCTGAACATCGGCTAACCTTTATTAAGTACCGCAATACGCGTGTAGATGGCTACAGAATTGCAATAGGACGCAAGGAATTTAAAAAGAACCAGTCGGTATTGGAAGCTGTTGCCAAACAATATGGGGTAAATCCCTGTTTTATAGTTTCCTTCTGGGGAATGGAGACAAGCTATGGGACTTATATGGGGAATTTTCCAGTAGTTAAAGCTTTGGCCACCCTTGCTTATGACTCTAATCGTAAGGATTTTTTCCGTAAAGAATTATTTATTGCTTTGCGAATTTTGAATGAAGGTCATGTGAGTCTGTCGGATTTCAAAGGGGAGTGGGCCGGAGCTTCAGGGCAACCCCAGTTTTTACCCTCAAGTTGGGTGAAATACGCAGTGGATTATGATGGTGATGGACGAAAAGACATTTGGAGAAGCAAACCTGACGTATTCGCTTCAATTGCAAATTATATGAAGCAAAATGGCTGGCAAACCGGTGAGCCATGGGCAATACAAGTTAAATTGCCACCTAAATTCGATATGGCGATGGAAGGGAAAACTATTGTGAAGCCGGTGAGTGAGTGGAATGATCTTGGGGTTCGTACAGAAGATGGCAAGCCCTTACCTTATCAAAATCTGCAAGGTAGTATTGTGCAGCCATTAGGCGGGCCAACATTTCTCACTTTCCCTAATTACAAGATGATTTTGCATTATAATAATTCCATCTATTATGCAGGAGCTATAGGTTATTTGGCAGATAAAATTTGCCAGGGACAACAAAGGTAGCGACTATGGACAATTATCTGGATAAAACTGCCAGCTTAACTCCTTTGGCAAAAAGGGTAATTTGTGACAAAGCCACCGAATATCCTCACACAGGCTCGTACAATTTGGTAATGACAACG
The DNA here is from genome assembly GCF_000236165.1 of Fluoribacter dumoffii NY 23. Taxonomy (NCBI): domain Bacteria; kingdom Pseudomonadati; phylum Pseudomonadota; class Gammaproteobacteria; order Legionellales; family Legionellaceae; genus Fluoribacter; species Fluoribacter dumoffii. The sequence continues at coordinate 87,536 of NZ_CM001373.1, forward strand.
GGTACCTATTTGTGCCGACGATGTGGTTTGGCCTTATTTCGCGGAGAAAGCCAATTCAGCTCCGGGTGTGGCTGGCCCAGTTTCGATGATAATATTGTCCAGGCCGTGAAACAGATCCCCGATCGCGACGGCAGACGTATGGAAATACTCTGCTCGCGCTGCGAGGCCCATTTGGGGCATGTTTTTACAGGAGAGTATTTTACACAAAAAAATCTGCGCCATTGTGTTAATTCAGCTTCTATTGATTTTGTAGCAGACAACCAGGTGCTGGATACTGAAGAAGCGATCCTGGCTGGTGGATGTTTCTGGGGTGTTGATCATTTTTTAAAACAAATTTCCGGAGTTCTCCGTGTAGAGGTAGGCTATACGGGTGGGGTTACTGCAGAACCCAGCTATGAGCAAGTATGCCAGGGGAATACAGGGCACTATGAAGCAGTGCGGGTAATTTTTGATAAAGCCAAGACAGATTACCACCATGTGTTAAAACGTTTTTTTGAAATTCATGATCCGACACAAAAATCCGGACAAGGCCCTGATATTGGTCAGCAATATCAAAGTGCAGTATTTTATTACAATCAGGAGCAACGCGCGGAAGCGGAAATCTTGCTGCAAATGCTGCAAAAAAGAGGCTACCAAGTTGCTACCCGCCTTTTTTCAGCACAAACATTTTGGCCGGCAGAAGAATACCATCAGGATTATTATATAAAACATCATAAAGCCCCTTATTGTCATCAACCAGTAAATCGCTTCGGTTGAGATTTTGGGTTGTAAAGGAGTATGGGAATGGAATTTACTTTTCGAATTGCCAAAAAAAAAGATAAAGAAGAAATTCTCTGTTTAATAAAAAAATTGGCTGAGCATCAGCGAAAAAAACCAGAAGAAGTCCATATGACTTTGGAGAAAATTGAGTCGCATGGTTTTGGACGAACTCGGTACTTTTATGTTTTATTGGCTGAGTACAAGAAAAAACCCGCGGGTTATGCATTGTTTTTCTACTCTTATTCAGCATCCGATGGGGCGCCTATTCTTTATATAGAAGATCTATTTGTGGATGAACTCTATCGTAATTATGGCTTAGGGACTGCATTATTGGCGAACCTTGCCAAACTGGCACTTGAAAAAGAATGTTGCCGGATGGAAGGGCATGCGGTTACCTGGAATAAAAAGGGTATTGAATTCTTTGAGTTTATAGGAGCTTACCCGCGAACAGACTTGTTGCAGTTTCGATTATCTGGTGAACATTTGCAAAAATTAGCTGCACAAAAATAAAGCTTTATTTTTTTAATTTTTGCATGACTAAACCCAAGAAAGGAAATGCAAGAAGTTGAATCGCAATAGAGAAGATAACGAGCGCTGAAATGGAAATATCGTAGAGGACACCCATTACAACACTGCCTAAAAACCAAAAAATCCCAAACCCTGTATTAAAAACTCCATAAGCCGAGCCTCGCTTTTCTTTAGGTATCATACCGGCAACTATAGCTCGCATCAGCGATTCATGCGCGCATACGCCAATACTCCATAAAATAACTCCTGTCAATGCAAAAGTGGAATTACCAAAAAAGACTAAAGGAGCAAAAAAACAGGATATTAAAGAAATGATTACCAAAATGATAAATCCATATCGATCATAAAGATACCCAAGCAACGGAGCACTTCCAATATTAAAGCCTTTAGCCAGTGCATAGGAAATGGGAATCCAAAGAGGGGATAAAAGGCCTGTTTTCTGAAAGTGGTAGGCTATCAAAGGAAAATCGACATACCCTGCAGCTATCAGCGCTGCTCCTGATAAGTACAACCAAAAGGCAGTATTCATGCTCATGGCCGTTACTTCAAGCGTATCGTGGTGCACTTCCAAATCTTGGGGGCGTGGATAGAGCCATCGAGCCAGCAATAAGGTACTTAAGGCACATAGTGCAGGAATTAAAAGTAAGGCAAAACAGGATTGATATCCCATTTTAAAATAAAGTGCCAGAGCAAGAATTAAAGGGCCTAACATGGCACCAGTCTGATCCAAAGCCTGATGCAGGCCGAAAGCCCATCCCATTCCTTGTCGATGCCCTGCATGCGCAAGCATGGCATCGCGAGCGGGAGTTCGAATCCCTTTACCAATACGTTCGGTAATAATTAGCGCCGCGGCAATCCACCAATAATCAGCTATAGCTAATAAAGGAACGGCCAACAGATTACAGGTATAGCCTAAAATAGTAATAGTCCAGTATTTGCGCGTACGATCAGTAAGATAACCTGAAACCATACGCAGTACATAACCTAATAGTTCCCCAAAGCCCGATACAAAACCCACTGCGGCGGCATTGGCCCCTAATAATGCCAAATAGGGACCAGTAATACTGCGCGATCCTTCATACGTCATATCGGCAAAAAGGCTAACAAAACCCGTAAGGATTATGAACTTAAGTGCTGCATCTTGAGTCGGATTCTTTTGATGGCTCATATATACCCGGTTCCCTCCTTTACCTTCTGGCGGATTTTTTCTTACCAAGAAGATATAGATTCAATTTCATGCTTCTTTCTAAATCGAGAAGCCTTTTGACAATTCATTTCCTGGGTGTTGCGACTGGTCGTGCCATCGAGTCCATCTTAAAAATTGCGATAAATGGTCGATATCACTAAGCAGTTCAGAAACCCTTTGACATTCATCCCAATACCTACATAACGCGACTGGTTCGTGGCATCCAGTTACCCTTAAAACAAATTGGAATCAAAAAGATGATAGCACTTAAGTAGCGCTGATTACACGGGTAGTCCATATGCCATTAGAAGCAATGACTCATAGTCTAAATTGCCAGGGCATTTAGCAATGATTCGGAAACGCTTTATTGGGTAAACGTATTTTTTACTCGATGAGGATATGGGAAGAGATGAGCTCTTATGGATGCCGCGAACCAGTCGCGGCATGTAGGCGTTGAGATGAATTGCCACATCCGCTATCAAGTTGCGGCAGTATGCACTTAAGTATCGCATCTTGAGTCAGATTTTTCGATGGTTCATAGATAACCCTGCATGCCTGCCGCTGACGGAATTTTTTGGCGAGGAGATATAGTTCAACTCTCATCGGGCTTCTTCTCTCCAAAAGCCTTTTGACAATTCATCCCGGCACCTACGTGCCATGACTGGTTCACGGCATCCAGTTACCCTTAAAACAAAATTGAAATCAATAGACGCTATCACTTAAGTGTGCTGATTCCCTTCTTGGCGGGTATTTAAATACATATGCTCAAATCCTGAAAAAGACAAACTGTGATGTTTTCTTTGTGGCGGCTTACTTGCATCAAGGCACAAAGAGGGAAATTGTGTCACAAGTGTTTTAAAGATGCTGTGCATTTCAATTCGTGCCAATTTTGCACCCAGGCAAAAATGACTCCCATAGCCGTAGCTAAAATGCTGGGTTTGTTTTTCAGCAAGGATTATTTTATCTGGCTGTTTAAAATAAAGTGGATCGCGGTTAATGGCATGGGTTGATATAAAAATAACTTTGCCTTTTTCAATGTGTTGTCCACCCAAAACGGTATCATTTTTAGTTACTCGAAAAATAAAGGTCACGGCCGGGTCAAGACGATTACATTCTTCAATATAAGCGTCAAGCATATCAAGACGAGTTCTTACTTCTTGCCACAGACCTGGCGTATTGAGTAAAAGAAATAAGTTATTGCATAACTGATCAGTTGTTGTAACTTGTCCGGCAACCAGCATCATAATTGCTTGAGAAATAATCTCATTGTCCGTTAGCCCAAAATGAGCTTGATGTTCCAGGAGCACACTTAAGAAATCTTGCCCGGGTTGATGCCGGCGTTCGCCAATTAAATGGGAAAAATAATTATAAAGTTGTTGGGCGCTATGATTCACCATGATGCCGTCTTCATCTTGATAACGGGTTGAGCCACCAAAAAATTGGGTCATGTTATTGGACCAATGATAAAAATCAAGACGTTCGTTATCAGGGATGGCAAACAACTCTGCAAGGGTAACGGAGGGTATGATTTGAGCGAGTTGACTGACAAAATCAAATGACTTGTTTTCAATTAATTCAGTTAAACACTTTGCTACAGTTCGCTGAATTAGCGGTTTCAACTGCTCCAGGCACTGGTTACTAAACCCATGGTAACAAATCCGCCGCCGATCTGTGTGTTCTGGCGCATCACTCATCACCATCATTAAGCTGACTACTTTGAAAAAATCTGCAATTAAAGATAAGTTCATTTCAGGCATACGCGAAATAAAAAAGGGCGTACGATCGCAAGTGAAATCCGGGCTGGTGAGTATCTGCTTGGCGAGATGATAGGACGTAATCACAAAAAATTTCCCCGGCTCCCACCAGAAGATTTCGCCCATTTCCCTTAAATGAGCACTGAATTGCTCAGGAGTGGTAGTTTGCTTTAACTGCATGAGGGTATAAGGTTTCATAATATTTGGATCCTTCTTAAGTGTCTTGGACTGTGGCGATGAAATGAGTTACGCCCATGTAGTAGGGAAAAATTATCCGCAAGTAAAAAATCGTCTTGTTGCCATTCATGTTGGTACACATATTGTGGTTTGCGCAGATGATGGCTTATGGTAGATAAAATGGTGTTAGACTCTTCCTCACTTTTGCCAATTATTTTAACTTGCACCGGATTTAAATAATCTTCACCTACTGGTTCGGCAAATCGCAGGATCACCTTTTGCGTATCTGGATGAATGCTGATTAAACTGCGCGTAATTAATCCCCCATAATGAGCTAATTTTTCCGTTTGGAATCTTAGTGAATAGTCGCTCCATTGCTGTTTCAGTTCTTCATCAGCTGCCTGCCAAGCCATTTCTGTATTAACAAACACGGTTTCGCCTCCACTCCCTTTAATGGGTGCCTTTAAACAATGGAAGAACAAAAACCGCGGTTCACGATGAAAAGCTCCATCCCAATGTAAAGGGACATCACCTTCTGTAAATAAATAGTTTTTGGGTTGTTGATCTGCTTTCATTTCCATCACGGGACCAAAGTCCCAGGAAAGTAATTGCACCTGGCTTTGGCAGTAATCGAGTAACTGCCCACGATCCAGGGTTTTAAAACCTCTTAAAAGAACAACCTTATGTTCTGTTACCAGGTTTAAGAGTCTTTCTAGGGAAAGTGTAGTCAGCTCAGGCTGTGTCTCTGACTGGATGAGATAGGGTTTAAACTGGGTTTGTTTATTCATTAGCATGTCTCCAGCACATAATGATCATGGTGCAGGCGTGCACCTAATTGCTCCGCCTCAAATCTTTTTACTAATTGCCATCCTTGGGCATTTTTAAGTAAAACACTATGCCAGGGCGTGCTCCAACGATTGGAGGTGGGAAGAAAATGGATGCCTATTTTTTCGGAGCCGCAAGATTGGGGATGAATCGACAAGCGTATAGCCTGGGGGAAGGATTGCTTAAGCAGGCGTGACCATGCATTCGAGCGACGAATGACTTCATAAGCTGTTTGTTTGGCTTGCTGGCGAATTTTATTTTTGGTCAGCCCTTGCTTTAACGCCAATTGATCTTCAATGATAAAACGGTGAATTCCATTAAACTGGTAGCGGGCATTATCACTCCTGATTATACTTTGCTTTAATTCACCAGAAGATTGGCCGAATTCGAGCATCAATAATTCACGCATATTTGAGTACTGATGACCGTGATATACATCATCCAATGAAAAAGTAGATAAGTGGGTTAAACCAAAATTGGTAATGATGTCTTTAATTCCCTTTTGATACACATCTACATGTTGATCATCTACTAACACTAGATCATTAAACACCCGCCCATCAGAACAGATAATCAATTTCACTCCAACAGGGTAAACTTGTTGCATGTCCTTACACAACTGGTTCAGATTTTCCAATCCTATAATTTCACCACGATCGGGCTTTGCGGACAGGGTTTTCTCCCTGTTTGCGGATTTTGCCGGGAAGGCTGGGAGAATTAAAGTAAGCATTCGTTGTTCAAGCACCGCATCTTTAATTTTTTGCAACGGTAACTGATTGCATTCAGGACATGAAGTTCCTGGGCATTTGTTCTCAGATGCTTCACTCATGCGGCGATGCGCGAACAATATGTTCAATAAACTAGTGGTTGTTTTGTGAATGGTATTCATTAGCTGCTCTGCCTCCAAATTGTTTGCCTTCATATCATTGGAGTAATCAGGTTAGGCAAAAACTTTATAAATTGATAATATTAATTTCTAATAAACTTAATAAGATAAATTTATGGATGTTGATTTTGATGCCTTACGAGTGTTTGTTTCAGTAGTTGAATGTGGCGGATTTAATGCCGCAACCCAGGTTTTGTTCAAAAGCCAACCTGCAATTACTTCATCAATAAAAAAATTGGAAGAACAGCTTAACTTGGTATTGTTTGATCGCAGTTGTTATCGACCTTTTCTCACCCCCGAAGGCGAAAAACTGTATCGTCGGGCTCAGCCCTTGATTGCTCACTGGAAAAATATTGGACAGTTTGCAGAGCAACTGCAGTCTGAAGCTGAAAGTGACATTACTATAGCTATTGATGTGTTCTTTCCCTTATCTACTTTGAAAAGTCTTTTAAAGCACTGGATTTTAAGCTTTCCCAATACGCAATTTCATTTTTTATCCGAATCATTGGGGGGGGCTTGTGAGCGATTATTGCAAAATCAGGCTGATTTGATTATTAGTGAAAATTTAATTACTAACAAAGCAGTGGAAGTAATTCCTCTGCGTTCCGAGTTTTTGGTCGCAGTAGCGTCTCCTGAATTTATCCACCAGTATAGGCAACAATTAGATGATCTGGATACCCTCGCAGAATGCATGCAGGTCATTTTACGAGATTCCTCCCAATCTGATTTTACTTTTGGGGTAGTAGAGCATGGCCATCGATGGACCGTAAGTGATGTGATTGCCAAGAAAGATATTATCGTGGCTGGCCTTGGCTGGGGGCGGCTTCCTTTACATATGATTACCCAGGAATTGGCCGATGGCCGTTTAAAATATTTGCAAGGAAACCATTTTGATAAACGCTTGATTTCCATGGGGGCAATTCGTTTGCAAAAGCCGGCTCGCGGTCCTGTAGCAGAGAAAATATGGCAGGATTTAAACAACAACGAATCAATTGCTAAGTAAAATTTAAGCGGAGTGTCTCGCAGATTGTGGAGGCTGCCCAAAATCAGGATGATTGTTGTTCTTTTTTATATTGTTCGTCTGCTTCTTTCGCTTTGCGTTGATTTTCCTGCAATTGCAATTCATTGAGTTGCTGTTGCCAAAGTACGGTAGCTTGCGCTTTAAATTGATTCAGCCTTCTTATCAATAGCCCCAAGTGTCTGGCCAGCATCGGAAGTTTATTGGGTCCAAATACAATGAGGGCAACAAGCAAAATGAGCAGAATTTCGCCACTACTCATGATGATTTATTATTCTCTTCAGGAGGCTCATTTGTTTGATCTTCATTTAAAGCTTTGCGGAAATTGCGAATAGCTTCGCCAAGATCCGTACCGATGGTTTTTAATTTGGAAGTTCCAAAAAGAGCAATAATAATGACCAGTATTAATAATAATGAAAGGGGGCTTATGCCGCTTAATCCCATGTTAGTTCCTCGTGCGACGGTTAATAAGTACAAACAGGCCCGTTAAAATGGCCCCTGTAAGGGCAATAGGTGCGAGCTGCCTGGTATGGAGAAGATGCAAATAGTCAAGTAGACCAATTAAAAAGAAAGTAAGCCCTGCGCCAATTGCAAAGCTATTCCAATGAACTGCTTCTTTTTCATTTTCAGGCTGCGCGTTTGCACGCTCTTTATTTATTATTAATTCTTCTTTTTTTAGCTCCAGAAAATCAAAGAGCAGTTTTGGCATATGCGGTAATTGCTCCGCAAAAAAGGGAAGATTATGTTTCAATTGGGTGAAAAATGCTTTGGGACCAATCTGATCTTTTACCCATTTTTCGAGAAAAGGTTTCGCCGTACTCCATAAGTCCAAATCAGGGTAGAGTTGGCGTCCCAAGCCTTCTACAGCCAGCAAGGTTTTTTGCAACAAAACCAGCTGCGGTTGGACTTCCATATGGAAGCGTCTTGCAACCTGGAATAGACGCAGTACAACTTGTGCAAAGGAGATGTCTTTTAGGGGCCTTTCAAAAATAGGTTCACAAACCGTACGGATTGCGCTTTCAAATTCTTCAATACGGGTGTCGCGTGCAACCCAACCTGATTCAACGTGCAATTGGGCAACACGTCGATAATCCCGATTAAAGAAAGCCAGGAGATTTTCTGCCAAATACCGTTTATCACTGTCATTTAAAGTGCCCATAATACCAAAATCAATACAGATGTATTGTGGATCTTTGGGATTATCGTAGGAAACAAAAATATTTCCCGGATGCATGTCGGCATGGAAAAAACAGTCTCTAAAGACCTGGGTGAAGAAAATTTCAACGCCCCGTTCAGCGAGTTTTTTGATATCAACACCATGCGCATGCAAACTGGCGACATCGGAAACAGGTATGCCATGAATTCGTTCAAGTACCATGACATTGGCGCGGGAATAATCCCAATAGATCTCGGGAATATACAAAATGGGGGAGTGATCAAAATTTCTTCGCAATTGAGCTCCATTCGCGGCCTCTCTTAATAAATCGAGCTCATCAATTAAAGTATGTTCAAATTCGGTTACAATTTCTTTGGGTTTTAAACGCCTGATTTCTGGCCAGTATCGGTCCGCCCATCTGGCAATGGTGTGCATGATGCTCAAATCCTGCTCGATAATGCGCCGCATATTAGGACGCAGCACTTTAACAATTACATCCTCCCCTGTTTTCAAAGTGGCTGCATGCACTTGTGCCATCGAGGCTGATGCTAAAGGAACTGAGTCAAATTCGGCAAACACTTCATAAGGGGACAAACCGTAGGCTTTTTCAATAATAGCCATCGCTTGTTCACTGGGAAATGGAGGAACCTTGTCTTGCAATTTGCTGAGCTCAAGTGCAATATCGAGCGGTAAAATATCCGGGCGGGTAGAGAGAGCTTGTCCAAATTTAATGAAAATGGGACCTAGTTCTTCCAATGATTTCCGCAGGGCCTCTCCATGGGTCAAGTGTTCCTTGCGGAACCAATTCCAGGGGTTTAAATAAACAATAAAGCGCAAGGGGGCGAATAACCTTAATGACACCACTACGTTATCAAGCCCATTTTTGGCAAGAATATAATTGATATGGAGAAGGCGAAAGAGTTTTTTAATTGCTTTCATAACGGCTTACTAGTTGATTTACATGGGCTTGCAGGCGTTCAACAGTTAAAGATAATTCATCGACTTCGGCAAAAAAATCTTCAAGCTCATATTTGGTGGGAGTAACCCGTAACTCTTCCTGGAGATACTCGGAGACATTTTGACGCATAGATTCATCAAGCCTCTTTTTGAATAACATCCCTTTGCGTACAAAAGAACTTATTTGGTGTGCTACTACATCACCAGTGAAATGCGCAAGATGCCCCTCCCAATCAATATCCAGATCATCAAAGAGCTTTTTTACTTGTTGGCCTAATTCCGTGTCTCCGGTCATCCGAATTTTATCATTAAATAAAGAGCGAGCCTTGGAAGCCGGTAATAAACTCAACCTTATCAAGCCCAGAGGATTGCTGTGAATGATGGTATCTGCTTCTCTGTCCGCGTGATCAAGCAAGATTATTTCACTGTCTTTAAACAGAATGAAAAAATTGACGTTTAAAGGACTTATGATCATCTCAAGAATTTTATTATCCAGCGCCTTTAATTTGACTGGCATGTTTTCATCCAGCTTTGCGGCTTTATTAATGGCTATTTGGAGAGCCTTTAAGGAGTATTTTTTTAGCATAATTCACTCAATATTTATAGGCAATGTGCAAGGCAACGATACCTCCACTGAGATTGTCATAGTGGCAGTCTTCAAATCCAGCATGTTCAATCATTTCTTTCAGTTTGTTTTGATTTGGGTGCATGCGGATGGATTCAGCAAGATATTGATAACTGGATTTGTCCTGTGCAATAAATTCCCCTATTTTAGGTAAAATATTAAACGAATACCAGTCATAAATAGGTTTCAATCCGGGAAGTACAGGAGTAGAAAACTCCAGTATCATCACTTTTCCTCCGGGTTTGCAAACCCGATACATGGAACGCAGGGCTTCTTCTTTATCAGTGACATTCCTTAGGCCAAATCCCATGGTAATACAGTGAAAACTGTTATCAGCGAAAGGAAGGCATTGGGCATTGGCTTGAACGAAATCAATATTTTTGTATAAACCTTCGTCCAGTAAACGATCGCGCCCTACATGAATCATGGCTGAATTAATGTCTGCAAGCACAACCCGTCCTGTTTCCCCAACCTTCTTACATAACAGGCGTGTTAAATCGCCGCTACCGCCTGCCAAGTCCAGGACAATTTGTCCCGGATGCACCTGGCTTAAGGCGACAGTATAGCGTTTCCAAAGATGATGAATTCCCAAGGACATTAGATCATTCATCACATCATAGTTTTTTGCTACCGAATGAAAAACTTCAGCAACCTTCTTCTCTTTTTCATTCCAGGCAACTGTGGAGTAACCAAAATGGGTTGTTTTTTCTTTATCAGCCATACAGAGAACACAAATTGATATTTAATGCTTCATATTAACTGATCTTCATCAAGATACACAGCCCTGTTTTTAAAATGAGGTTTAAAGCTCACTTAATATGCGCAGGTAACGCGTTTCGTCAGGAGGGATATTATTTTTTTGCGACAGCCACAAGCATTCGGCCAACTGCTCCATCATCAAATGTTCTACCGTTAAAGGGTCATGGTATTTTTTGATCAAATTTTTATAAATTACGTGAATACCTGCAGGGCGGTCGGTGGTTATCTGTTCTCTAATTGCAAGATGCAGACCCATATGCAGGAATGGATTTTGCTCTCCTGCTTCGGGAAAATAGGATTGCTGCTGAAATTTGTCCTTGTTTTCCAAAATTTTATGATATTCCGGATGCGCTAAAATGACTTGAACAATCTCATTTTCTAAAGGGGATAATACGCTTTTTTGTTGGTATTTTTCCCAACTGGAAAAAAACATTTGCCGGGTGTCTTGAATGGTATCGCCGTAAAACATGTGTTGCTCAGTATCTAGGAAAGCTTGAGTTTAACTGAAGTGCATTGGAACAACAATGGGAAAGGGGTTTTACTGGGCAGTTATTGGTTGACATGATTGAGCAGGTTATGAGATAGTTTCATTGCGAGGTTGGACTTGCTATGTGTCATTCCACTGGGTCAATTGGCGACACACTGATTGGCCCTTTCTATACAATCGATTTTCCGATTATCTCTGAAATCAAACGTAAACAGTCGGTACCGAGTTTAATTCCGATAAATGCCATTAACACCCCACTTACCAGCTCAATTCCTTTCCACACATTTGCTTTGGTCAAAACATCTGAAAAATAGCGGGCGGTAAAGGTTAACGAGCTGAACCAAATAAAGCTTGATGTGAGTACCCCCAGCAGGAAAATATGCTCTTGATTAGGATATCCGCTGCTTCCACCGCCAATAATGACTAAAGAATCAATAATGGCATGGGGATTAAGAATGCTAAATCCTAAAGCCAAAAGCACGATTTGGGACCGGGTTCGCGGTTGAAGGACGCTTTCGGCATTATTTTCTGGTTTTGAAAAGGCGTTTGTTAAGGCTTTCGCAGCATAAAAAAGTAAAAAAACAGTACCTAACACCATCATCCAAATCTGTAATACTGGGCGAATGAGCAGTAATTTATGCAAGCCTGCAATACTGGAACAAATTAAAATAAGATCACAGATAAAACAAATGGTCGCAGAAAGAATAGCATGATTATTTTGTGCACCTTGTTTAATCAAAAAAACATTTTGCGGCCCTAGGGCAATAATTAGAGATAAGCCTAAAAGCAAGCCATTAAGATAAATAAACATAATCACAAAGCAAAAATAATCAAAGATAGCGATTATAACATTGCAACTTATACGTTGTGGAGTATAAAATGCGTCGATTATTCTGTCTCCGCAAGAGAAGCGTACAAAATAAGAACAAATAGGAGGGGGCGTGGGCTCTTTGTTACTAAGAAAGCTAATTGTCACTGTTACTTTGACGGTGCTTGGCATGGCAGGCCAATTATCACATGCAGAAAATGCTGCACCTGCTCAACCAAAATTACAAGTTCATGATGGATACTACCCTGTTTATCCTCCTACAGCTCCAGCTACGGGAGAGCAACAAGAATTAATTCAACGAGGGGAATATTTATCAAAAATTGGGGATTGTATTTCCTGTCATACCAATGTTAAAGCAGGTACACCTGCTTATTCAGGCGGTTTACCTATAGCAACTCCCTTTGGGACATTTTATAGCCCCAATATTACTCCTGATAAAGAGACTGGTATCGGTAATTGGACTGAAAAAGACTTTATCCGTGCGCTTAAAGAAGGGCGGGATCCTCAAGGCAGGAACTATTTCCCTGTTTTCCCTTATGCCTATTTTTCTAAGATAACCGATGAGGACGCGCGTGCTCTTTATGCATACTTTATGAGTCTGCCCCCGGTCCATGCACCTAATAAACCATTGCCTTTCCCTTTTAATGTTCCTGGTGCCCGTTTTACCCTGTGGGGATGGAACTTGTTATTTTTCTTCCCGGAAGGCCAGGGATTCAAATACCAACAAGGTAAATCACCTGAGTGGAATCGTGGGAAATACATTGTTGATGGTTTGGGCCATTGCAGCATGTGCCATACGCCTTTAAATCCCTTTGGTGCACCCAAAAACAAATATTATCTGACGGGGGGATTTATTGACGGCTATTGGGCTCCCAACATTACGATGTATGGTTTGGAAAGTGCAACTCATGAAGAGGTTGTCGATGTATTTAAATCCAATAAGCTGATTAATAATGCAGGTCCAGTCGCCGGTCCTATGGCTGAAGTCAATCACAACAGTTTGATGTATTTGACTGATGCTGACAGAATGGCTATTGCGGTCTATCTTAAAACGGTCGTCAGCGAAGAGCCTTTAGGTTTACCGCCGTCAAATGAACCTCCTTCCCTGGATCGTGGCAAGCAGGTCTATTATACGGCTTGTGTTATCTGCCATCAGGATGGTGCGATGAGTGCCCCCCTTATCGGGAATTCTCCTGGTTGGTATGAGCGTTTAAAAACAAGCGGCTTAAACGGACTGTACCATAATGCCATCAATGGATATAACTCAATGCCTGTAAAAGGGGCATGTGTTACCTGTTCCGATAACGACATTATTTCTGCCGTTGATTACATATTAAACGAGTCGCTAACCCGTACTCAATTAAAGAGTCTAAAATCAGGCGGAACGGCAAAATTCCCGGCTAGTGGCGAAACTGTTTATAACCAAAATTGTGCCGTTTGCCATAATGAAGGCAAAGAGGGTGCACCTAAAATTGGCGATAAAAATGTCTGGAAATCTTTGATCGCAAAAAATATGGATGTATTGATTGAGAACACAGTCAATGGAAAAGATCATCCGAAAAATGGAGGCTGCAAGCAGTGCTCTACAAATGAAGTAATTGAGGCAATTAAATACATAGTCAGTAAATCCAAAACTGAAGGAAACTACTCATTGTGGTAGTAGAGTATTGATTAGATACGCCCTCACAAGCTATGGTGGGGTATGAAAAATATAAAAATAAATTGAAGCTGGAGGAAGTCCAGCTTCTTGACAAGATGAGGAATGGGGATGTTAAACAGGTTAAAGATCTGTAGATTATTAACAATACTTGGTGCTTGGGTTGCAAGCCAACCATTATTCGCTGCTGCGGATTCCTGGCAGTTAAACATGTATGAAGGCGTCACTCCAATCAGTAAGGACGTGTACTACCTGCATATGGTGTGTATGGCGGTTTGCGCAATTATCGGGATCGTTGTATTCGGGGTGATGATCTATTCAATTATCCACCATAGAAAATCCAAAGGATACAAGGCTGCCTCTTTTCATGATAATCCCCGGCTGGAGATAGTCTGGTCTATTATTCCTTTCCTGATTCTGGTAGGGCTGGCAATACCAGCTACCCGTGTCCTGATCCGCATGGATGATACAAGACAATCTGAACTTACGGTAAAGATAGTTGGATACCAATGGCGTTGGCAATATGAATACCTGGATCAGGGTATAAGCTTTTTTAGTACTTTATCTACTCCTTTTGCCCAAATTGAAAACAAACAAAAAAAGAGTGAATGGTATTTATTGGAAGTCGATAAGCCAATGGTTTTGCCAGTAAATAGAAAAATTCGTTTCCTGGTTACTTCCAATGATGTTGTCCATTCTTGGTGGGTGCCTGAACTCGGTATCAAGCGCGATGCGATACCCGGATTTATGTATGAAGCCTGGGCTACGATTGAAAAGCCAGGAACCTATAGAGGTCAATGCGCGGAACTTTGCGGTGTTAATCATGGATTTATGCCTATAGTTGTTGAAGCAGTAAACCAGGAAGAATTTGACAAATGGGTGGCAGCGCAAACCAAATCGCAGGATCAATACACACAGGAAGAGGCGGTTGCCCCAACAAAAAAAACCATGACCCGAGATGAATTACTGGCATTCGGAAAACAAAAATATGAACAATTTTGCTCTCCATGTCACCGACCGGATGGAAGAGGTATTCCGCCAATGTATCCTGCACTCAGAGGCAGTTCTGTGGCAACGGGTAATCCTATTTCCCGCCATCTGGATGTCATCCTAAATGGTATTCCAGGCTCAGCGATGCAACCTTATAAAGATCAGCTTACTGACGAGGAAATTGCTGCTATTGCCACTTATGAGCGTAATGCCTGGGAAAATAATACTAATGATGTAGTTCAAGCTGCGGAAGTTGCTGCACAACGTCAGAAAGCTAATCAACAACCAACCATGGTTAATAAAGTTCAAGCTGGAGGTTTGCAATGAGTAGTTATACATTAGCACATGATGAAAAACATGACGATCATGGTCCTGAGCAAGGTAAGGGCGTTTTGGGTTTTATAAAACGCTGGTTGTTTACTACAAACCACAAAGATATTGGTACCTTGTATTTATGGCTGGCCATGATCAGTTTCTTTTTAGCAGGTGGCATGGCGTTGCTTATTCGAGCCGAATTATTTCAGCCTGGACATCGCTTTGTTGACCCTAATTTCTTCAACCAAATGACCACGCTCCATGGCCTGATTATGTTATTTGGCGTGGTAATGCCAGCATTTACCGGAATGGCTAACTGGCAAATTCCCATGATGATTGGTGCGCCAGATATGGCTTTGCCGCGTTTAAATAACTGGAGCTTCTGGATTCTACCTTTTGCGTTCACTTTACTACTTTCAACCACATTTCATGCTGGCGGCGGACCTAACTTTGGTTGGACGATGTATGCACCTTTATCTACAACATATGCTCCCCCCAGTACTGATTTTATGATTTTCTCGATTCATATGATGGGTATTTCATCCATTATGGGTTCAATCAATATTATCGCGACTATATTGAATTTACGTGCACCCGGTATGACTTTGATGAAAATGCCTATGTTCGTATGGACTTGGTTAATTACGGCCTTTTTATTGATTGCAATCATGCCTGTACTGGCCGGGGCGGTAACAATGATGTTGGCTGATCGCCATTTTGGTACCAGCTTTTTCAGCGCCGCAGGTGGTGGGGATCCCATACTTTTTCAACATGTGTTCTGGTTTTTTGGACATCCGGAAGTATACGTCCTTGTCTTACCCGCTTTTGGAGTGATTTCAGAAGTAATTCCAACGTTTAGCCGTAAACCTTTATTTGGCTATTATTTCATGGTGTATGCAACGGTCAGTATTGCCATATTGTCCTTTATTGTGTGGGCCCACCATATGTTTACAACAGGTATACCCTTGGGAGCAGAATTGTTCTTTATGTATACCACCATGCTCATTGCAGTTCCTACCGGAATTAAAGTGTTTAACTGGGTAAGTACCATGTTCAGAGGTTCGATGACCTTTGAAACCCCCATGCTTTTTGCATTGGCATTTGTATTTTTGTTTACCATTGGTGGCTTTACAGGACTGATGTTGGCTTTGGTCCCCGCAGATTTCCAATACCAGGACAGTTATTTCGTGGTTGCACATTTCCATTATGTTCTGGTTCCAGGAGTAATTTTCGCCCTGTTTTCTGCCACTTACTACTGGTTGCCTAAATGGACTGGTCATATGTATAACGAATGCCTTGGTAAATGGCATTTCTGGTTGTCAGTAATTTCTGTGAATGTGGCCTTTTTCCCTATGCACTTCCTAGGACTGGCCGGTATGCCAAGAAGAATTCCTGACTATGCATTGCAGTTTGCTAATTTTAATATGGTTTCTTCAGTTGGAGCATTTATTTTTGGTTTTACCCAAATTCTGTTCTTATACAATGTCATCGCGACAATCAGAAAGAAAGGGACAAAAAAGGACATTGCTGCTGGCAGGGCTTGGGAGGGTGCATATGGTTTGGAATGGACATTACCTTCTCCGCCTCCATATCACACATTTACAACCCCGCCCAAGTTGGATTTATAGGTTAGTTGTATGAAAAATCAAAAAGGGCATCATAAGTTAATTGCTGTTTTAGCCGGTCTCGTACTGGGAATGTTTGCCTTCGGTTTTGCCTTAGTACCAATTTATAACAGTTTGTGTAAGACTCTGGGAATTAATGGTAAAACCAATCCTGAGGCTGTTGCTTATGATGTAACCAAAGCTAAAGTTGACAAAGACAGAGAAATAACTGTCGAGTTTGTTGCTACAAACAACAGTGGTGTACCTTGGGCGTTTTATCCTAAAACCCGGAAAATCAAGGTGCATCCTGGAGAAATAGCAAAGCTTGCGTTTTATGCGGAAAATAAGACGGATCATCAGATGACTGTGCAAGCGATACCCAGCGTCACTCCTGGTATTGCTGCCAAGTATTTGAAAAAAACCGAATGTTTTTGCTTTACCCGGCAAACATTAAACGGACATGAGGCAATGAATATGCCTTTATTATTTCACTTGGATACTGATTTACCTGAGAAAGTAAATACAGTGACCTTGTCTTATACTTTATTTGATGTAACTGATAAAGGTTAATGCAAGACTGCACACGAATATCAAACGCAAACGCAATGTGACAGATTAGCCAATTTTAGTAGATTAGCGCCTCGTTAAATAAAGGCGCCTTTAAAACTGATTATTGACACAGGAGATAAAAATAGAATGGGAGCACATGGTACTTATTATGTCCCTAAGCCAAGCCATTGGCCTTTGATTGCATCATGTGGGCTGACCACTACCCTCGTTGGTGCGGCATCTTGGCTTCATCATGATTGGTATGGGCCCTATATCTTCACCATTGGTATGGGAATTATGATTTTTATGCTGTTTGGCTGGTTTGGCCAGGTCATCTATGAAAACTCGAAAGGAGTCTACGACTTACAAGTTGACCGTT
The DNA here is from genome assembly GCF_000236165.1 of Fluoribacter dumoffii NY 23. NCBI lineage: Bacteria > Pseudomonadati > Pseudomonadota > Gammaproteobacteria > Legionellales > Legionellaceae > Fluoribacter > Fluoribacter dumoffii. The sequence goes on from NZ_CM001373.1 coordinate 104,976, forward strand.
CATTCCGTTGGGGCATGTGTTGGTTTATCTTCTCTGAAGTGTGTTTCTTTGGTGCATTTTTTGGTGCCCTGTTTTATACTCGTTTATGGTCCGTCCCGCTTTTGGGCGGGGAAGTCCATCCAATAACTCACTTTACCTTATGGCCTGATTTTAGCGCTGTTTGGCCGGTGTTGAATAACCCTAACAATCAGGTTTTTTCCGGGGCTCACGAAGCAATGGGAGCCTGGGGATTAGCTGCAGTAAACACGCTTATTTTATTAACCTCAGGGGTTACCATTACTTGGGCGCATTGGGCTTTAAAATTAGGAAAGCAAAAGCAATTACTTACTGGCATGGTTTTAACTGTAGCCTTAGGTATCTTGTTCCTAATCCTGCAAAGTTATGAATATCATGAAGCATATACCCAGATGAATTTAACTTTATCTGCAGGTATTTATGGAACGACATTTTTTATGCTGACTGGATTTCACGGACTGCACGTAACTTTAGGAACGATCATGCTTATCGTTATTACTGTCCGCTGCAAACTGGGTCATTTCACTCCCGAGCGGCATTTCGCCTTTGAAGGCGTTGCATGGTATTGGCACTTTGTAGACGTGGTCTGGTTATTCTTGTTTGTCTTTGTTTACTGGTTATAAACAACCCCATCCATAACAGGTCTTTTTGACTTGTTATGGATTACCCATTTGTCCCTCTTCATTCCTCCATACCCAGCAAACCGTTTATAAACGCGTATTAATCAATAGACCCGGTTGGAATTGGATTTCCTGTATTAACAACTGATAAGTAAAAAATGAGTGAGCAAATTTGATTTCCTGAATTATTGCTTGCCCACGAAAATGTTTAGCATAAAATGAAATCTCGATATCTTTTTCAAAATATTCTTCACATTTCAATTCCAGTTTTTCTTCAGATAAACTAATTAGTTGAGCTAAAAATTCATCTTCACCAATTTTCATTAGCACATAAACAGGTTGGACTGGCTGAATTAACATCGCAGTCTCCAGGCAATATAACCAGCATATATATTTAAGTGTAGCCCAAGATCGTTTTCTTATTGCATTAGGTAATTCAGGAGTTCTGGATTGGAGGGCGCAAGCGCTAGTGCGATAACCCTAAAGCGCGCTGGGCTACGGCACTAATAAATAGAAAGAGCAAATCATTGATGTGGATGGCTCAACTGTTCAAGAATAGCCTGTAAACTATGCTCACTGTCATAGTGAATAACCAATGATCCTTTACCTGCTTTTCCCGGTTTAAGTTTAATCGAGGTTTGCAAATGTTGAGAAAGGGTTTTTAACTGCTCCTGATAGAGATGTGCGGGGTCGGAAACAGGATGATTGTCTTTTACTGTTCCAGTTTTAACCCGCTCCACTAATTTTTCCGTTTCGCGCACGGATAAATTTTTGGCAACAACCAGCTGCGCTACCTGAATTTGTTGGTCTTCATCCAACATTAACAAGGCGCGTGCATGACCCATATCAAGATCGCCATGTTCCAAAAGCTTTTTTACACCGGTTGAGAGAGTCAATAAACGCAGATAATTGCTCACTGCAGTCCGGGATTTACACAAAAGATCCGCAACTTGCTGATGGGTTAACGCAAATTCATTAGTGAGTCTGTGCATGGCACGTGCTTGATCCATGGCATTGAGGTCTTCGCGCTGCAAGTTCTCAACTAAAGCCATAGCCATCGCTGTTTCATCATCAACCTGTTTCAGGATAACTGGAACTTCTGTAAGCCCGGCTAATTGGCTGGCACGCCAACGGCGTTCTCCCGCTATAATTTCATAAAGACCGCTACTCAGTTCCCGAACGAGCAAGGGCTGAAGTAATCCTTGTTTTTTTATTGATTGTGCCAATTCAATTAAGGGAGCTTCTTCTATCTCTCCGCGCGGCTGATATTTTCCTGGTTGCAAACAATCTACAGGAAGCTTTAAATTTTCAGCTGCTGGCCGCTCATTTAAAAGTATGTTATTCGATTGACTTAATAAAGCGGATAAATTACGTCCTAAACTACTACGTTTTACTGTCATAAATTACCCCATTCATCCTACAACAGTCTGTTTATTAATTAATTCGGAAGCAAGGACCATGTAGGCTGCTGCCCCGGGTGATGTTTTATCGTAATGTAATGCGGGCAGTCCATGACTTGGCGCTTCAGCAAGTCTGACATTACGTGGTACTACGGTTCTATAGACCTTGGTTGGAAAGTGTTCTATAAGTTGCTTGGATACCTCGGAACACAAGCGATTTCGAGCATCGTACATAGTTCGTAACAGTCCTTCAAGGTGCAAGCGTGGGTTTACTGAAGCTTTAACCTGCTCGATAGTTGAAAGCAATGCAGCTAATCCTTCCAGGGCGTAATATTCACATTGCATCGGAATAAGGACCGAGTCAGCAGCTACAAATGCATTGATTGTCAGTGTATTTAACGCTGGAGGACAATCAATTAACACAAAATCATAATTGTTTTGAATTGGTTGCAATGCCTTATATAAGAATGTTTCACGATGATTGCGTTCCATCAGGCTTACTTCTGCAACGGTTAAATCGTCATTGCCAGGAATTAAATCATAGCCACATGTTGTGGCAAGACATGCCTGTTCTGCAAGGCAATCATGCAATAAAACATCATTAGTAGTATGCACCAACTGACTTTTATCAACACCGCTACCCATGGTTGCATTACCTTGGGGATCCAGATCAATCAGTAAAACCTGTTGTCTGTTGGCGGCCAAAGAGGCAGCTAAATTAATAGCGGTAGTAGTTTTGCCTACTCCACCTTTTTGGTTGGCAATGGCTATAACTTTTGCCATGGTTTATTCCTTGGTTAAACCTGAAAACAGCAAACATCTACTTGGATGTAAAGTGCTAAGTTCCAGGTTGATTTTCAATAATGACGCAACAGCGCTCGCCTTCAACCCCTGCGACAGTATAATGCTTCACTATGCAGTTTTTCTGCATTTCATTTAATTCGATATCAGGATTACGCCCTTTCATTGCCAGCCAAATTCCATCATCGGCAATAAGATGTTGCGTCCACTGAACCATTTGTTGCAGGCTACTAAAAGCTCGACTTAATACTGTATCAAAACCTTGGGTTGGGTGGTAGTTTTCGACTCTAAATTGTACAATCTCAACATTTTTTAAATTGAGTTGTCTTTTTACTTCCTGTAGGAAACGCGTTTTTTTACCATTAGAGTCCAGCAAAACGAAATTAAATTCAGGTCTGGCCAATGCAAGTGGAATTCCGGGTAACCCTGCACCAGTTCCTACATCTATAATATGATTGCCCTTAAGCCAGGGTAAAATAGCCAGGCTATCCAATATATGCTTGCCAATCATAGACTCAAGATCACGAATCGCAGTGAGATTATAAGCTAAATTCCACTTATTAAGTAAGAATAAATACTCAGACAAAGGGTCTGTAAGTGCGTTCAATGCAAATTGCTGCAAGCCTTCCCTGAGTTGCGGTTGTATTCTTGCTATAGAATCTTTCATACCTCAATTCGCTGTTTTTTTAAATGAACTAAAAGAAGAGACAAGGCCGCAGGAGTCACTCCTGAAATACGGCCAGCCTGAGCCAGGGTAGCAGGTCTTATCTTAGTTAATTTTTGAATCACTTCATGAGACAACCCCGTAACTTCGCTATAATCCAGAGACTCAGGTAATCGTGTATTTTCATGTTTACGCATTTTTTCTATATCAAGCTGTTGCCGTTCGATATATCCTGCATATTTATTTTGAATTTCTATTTGCTCACTGACTTCGGCGGACAATTCCGGCAAATTTAAATCATCGAGCATTAATAAATGCTGATAATTAATCTCGGGGCGCTTAAGAAACTCTGATGCTCTATTATCGTGTTGCATGGGATTAAACAGAATGTCTTTAAACATTTCATTATGTCCTACCCGTACCCATGTGTTTTGGAGCAATTTCTGAGTGGATTCTATTGCTTCTTGTTTCGCAGAAAAATATTGCCAGCGCTGCTCGCCAACCAGGCCTAATTCCCGGCCTTTAGCAGTAAGGCGTAAATCTGCATTATCCTCCCTCAAAAGCAGGCGATATTCCGCGCGGGAAGTAAACATTCTGTAAGGTTCTTGGGTACCGCAGGTAATAAGATCATCTATCAATACACCAATATACGCTTCATCACGTCTGGGGCACCATAGTTCTTTTTCCTGAACTTGCAATGCAGCATTCATCCCGGCAATGATTCCTTGTGCAGCAGCTTCTTCATAACCGGTTGTGCCATTAATTTGGCCTGCGAAAAATAAGTTGGGAATGGGTTTGGTTTGCAAGAAGGAAGTTAAGCCCCGGGGATCGAAGTAATCATATTCGATTGCATAACCTGGACGCGTAATATGGGCATTTTCAAAACCTTTGATTGTACGTACAAACTGGACCTGGACCTCAAAAGGAAGACTGGTAGAAATACCATTAGGATAGATTTCTTCGGTGGTTAATCCTTCAGGCTCTACAAAGATTTGATGGGATAGTTTATCCGCAAAACGCACAATTTTATCTTCAATAGAGGGACAGTAACGTGGTCCTACCCCTTCAATTACCCCTGCGTACATTGGAGATTGATGCAAATTATTACGAATAATTTCGTGGGTTGCTTCTGTTGTATGGGTAATATGGCATGGTACTTGTTGAGGATGATCACCGACCTGGCCTAAATAAGAAAAAACAGGTGTGGGCGTATCACCGGGTTGAACCGTCATTTGGCTGAAATCTAATGAACGGCGATCAATTCGCGGCGGCGTTCCTGTTTTTAAGCGGCCAACCGGTAAGTCCAAATCACGCAAGCTTTTTGCTAAAGAAATCGAAGGGGGATCACCTGCTCGGCCTCCAGCATATTGATTCATGCCCACATGAATTTTTCCCCCCAAAAAGGTTCCAACGGTCAATACTACCGCTCGAGCCCGTAACTTTAGACCCATTTGGGTCACCACCGTGGTTACGCGCTCACCTTCGATGATTAAATCGTCCACAGCTTGCTGAAACAGCGTCAAATTTTCTTGGGTTTGGAGTTGCTCTCTAATGGCTTGTCGATAAAGCACCCGATCCGCCTGTGCACGGGTAGCCCGAACCGCAGGTCCCTTGGAGGCATTAAGCGTACGAAATTGAATACCAGCCCTATCCGCTGCTTTAGCCATAGCTCCATCGAGGGCATCTATTTCTTTGACCAAATGCCCTTTGCCGATGCCGCCTATGGCCGGGTTACAGGACATTTGACCCAGCAAATCCATGTTATGAGTAAGCAATAATGTCTGTGCACCCATTCTTGCAGCAGCCAGAGCAGCTTCTGTGCCCGCATGCCCACCACCTACTACAATAACATCATATATTTTTTCAAGATTCATGGCTGATCAATATTTGTATAACAAAAAGAGGAATTATACACTTTTTTATTCATTGTCCCAATACAGCCTGCCTTTTTTACCTAAAAATGCACCCGGCACAGCAAGATTTCCGAAGGTATCTTTCTCTTAAATTGCATGAGAGTTGTTATACTATAGAAACAGGTGGGTACAAATACTAATAGAGACAAGTGATGTTTTTTAAAACTGATATCGAAAATTTTGAAGAGTTCGAAGAAGATTCGGTGGGGCATTTAAGAAAAAAACTGCATTCCATGAAAGGGACTAAAGCCCCCAAAGTAAAGATCTCCCTGGCTATATTACGAATGATTCCGTTTGCGAATAAATTCATTTCATCTTTGGAGTTGGCAGGATGCTCAATGAATCATCTGGTTGAGTTAAAAGGTTTTGTGAACCATGCATCAAGTGCAGCAGCAGAAGGTTTTCAAATTATTAAATTATTAACGAGCCTTGCTGATTTTGTCGTAATTCCAATTATTTATTTAGGTGCTTTTATAACGAATCAGGACATCCCTTTTACGTTGTCCCGTAATGCTCGTTTTTTATATGCCTCAGTAATTTTGGGACTTACAATAACTGCTTTGGCCTTTCCCCCCTCAGCCCCTTTTATTGCCCTGGCTACATCAGTTGCTGCATTGGGCTTGAATTTAGTTACCTTGGCGAAAATTGTTTACAAGCGTTATGAACTCAAAGATAACCTGATAAATTTTGAAAAAAATATTAATGCCAAAAAGACCCGATTAAATGTATTAATCGATGAATTGGAGCAGCTGGAGAAAAAAGCCAAAAGAGCAAAGGAAAATGAGAACCAAGAGGAGTATCTTTCTTTAGAATCACAAATTGCCAATGCAAGAAAAAAAATTAACGAGGAAATGAGTGGTTTACAAGAACTGTATAATGATCAGGAACTTTGTAAGGAAAAATTAGAAAGTTTAAGCACAGCCGCCATTTTGGATAAATCCGTTGGTACTGCTTTTGCCACTCTTGCATTAATAGGAGTTATTGTCAGCTTTATCGCCCCTCCAGTGGGAATAGGGATTCTTGCAGCCGCAGCTTCTTTGGCCGTTGCCTATACTGTTGGACGGCTTAGTTATCCTCTCTTCAAAATGCTTGCAAATAAAATAACTAACCCGAGTCCAAAACCTCAACCAGGGAAAGAAGAGCGCGAGGAGGATGGAGATCAAGATGCTCTGATTGAAACCGAGATTGAGACCTCGGCTAAAAAAGTTAAAAAGGATATGTCTGAAATAAAAAAAGTTGCAAACCAATTGTTGGAGACCGTAGAGGACTATCCGGTAATTCCGCAAGCAAATAAAACAGAACAAATAACCCCGCATCTTGTTCCTGAAGTAACGGTCATTAAAGCGCAACCAAATGTTGGAGAAGTAAAGGAGGAAGAGGATGAAGGGGAGTCTCCGAAATTTTAAGGAGCGACGCTCGGCGCAGCGTATTCCCGAGTTTTAGGTGAATACGAATGGGGAACAATAACTCTCTATTATAACGGGTTCATAGGCGGTAAATCGCCTTTGCTCTCTTTTTTATGCCCATTATTTTTTTTCATTTGCTGAATACTGCGCCATAATTCATCTCCTCGCCATAAAGTTTTTTCTTTGTTTTTATATAAAACTTGCGAGAGAATCTGTACCTGTTTTTTAAACAGGGCATCATCGCTAAGGCGCGTTAAATCCGTTAGATTTAATATAGGGGCATCTGGCCATTGCAAGCGCGACCAGTTTAATAATGCATCACGTGCCCGTTGGGGATGTCCTTGCATGCAGGCTTGATGGAGCTCATTTAACGCAGTTTTGTATCGACCTTTCCCGGATTTTTTATTACGTTTTTGTAATCCCCATAAGATTAAGGTAAGCAGCCAGGTGAAAGCAAATAGTGCAGCAACTAACCAACCCCAATTGAATTGAGTTGAAGAGGCCGGTTCAGCGGTGATCTCTTTGGGTAGAAGGGTTTCTTGATTTTTAACTACTGCAGATTGATTTGTATTCGCTGCAGGGCCTGTGCTCGAGGCAATTACTTCAAGCGTTTTTGCAGGCAATGTGGCTATTTCTTCTTTTCCTGTTTCCGTATTAAACCAAGGGAGCTTTAGTTCTGGAATCGTTATTTTTCCAGCTTTATTAAACAAGTAAGTGACTTTAATCTGCGTCCGACCAATTAACTCACCCTGGGTAACCCGATTTTTATCTTTTCCTTTTTCCGGATAAACACTCACCCCATCTGTTTCACCCAAGTTGAGCGTCGGTAAAAGTTGCGCTGGGATACCTACACCTTCAATAATTACATTACGAATTAAGGTATTGCCTTGCGTGATCGTGGGCTCCGAATTTTCATATTCTTCGAATAATTTAACTCCTTTTGCCGGAAGCCATATTTTACCTGAATATTCTTTGGGTATGGGTTGTACCTTGATATTCATCGCTTTATCTGTGGCTTTAACTCGTTCCGGATTAAAATCATAAATCAATGCGGTAAATACAGGGGGTTTAATTTTTAAGGTCCCGCTTTTTTGAGGAAAAATGGCATAATTTTGTTCTTCGACAAGATAAGTTTGACCATTCTTTTGTATTTGCGAGCGTTTATTCTCACCTAATTGAATGATCAAGCCATTTTCTACCTGAGGCCCTTGGTAGCTTGCATCTAAAAGATGTTTGGAGTTGTATAAGGTTACCGTATAAATAATTTGCTGGTTTACATAAGGATTTTTTCTATCTACCTTTGTAGTTAAATAAAGACCTTGATTATGCTGCGGACTGGCAGCATTGGTAGCAGATGTTTGTTGCGAAGCAGAGCCAGGGGTTACATCAATGAGTACTGGGTTGGTATATTCCCTGCCAATCTTGATTGCCGGTATGGTTAATTTACCTTCTTTTTTGGGTTTTAGGGTTACCGTCCACTCGCTTGAGGATTGGGTTTGTCCATTAATGATTGAATAATTCATGCGGCGCTCGGTACCCAGAATTATAAAATCTTTTTGTAAAGGGGTGAGATCAGGAATGCCCCCATTTTGCAGATTATCTTGCGTCAAAGTTAACTGGAGTGAGTCATCAATGCCTATTTGAGAAGAATTAACTTGTACGTGTACGTCTGCATAAACCAGTGTACTGAGAAAACAAAAAAAACCAATAATAATTAATTTTTTCATTGATACCATCCACGTTCTCTTCTTAAATGATCGCGTAAAAATTTTTCTCGCAATAATCCACTTGGATCATCCGGAATCAAACGCAACCACTGCTCTTTAGCTTGTTGTTTTTCCCGTTCGGCTTCAGATTGAGCTTCACTCATATTTTGGTCGTTATTTTCTTTGTTTTGCTGATCTTTGTTTTGCTGATCTTTGTTTTTCTGATCTTTGTTTTGTTGCTCTTTGTTTTGTTGCTCTTTGTTTTGTTGCTCTTTGTTTTGCTGATCTTTGTTTTGTTGATCTCTGTTTTGTTGATCTCTGTTTTGTTGAT
>NZ_CM001373.1:113865-281365 GCF_000236165.1 Fluoribacter dumoffii NY 23
CTTTGTTTTGTTGCTCTTTGTTTTGCTGATCCTTGTTTTGCTGATCTTTGTTTTGTTGATCCTTGTTTTGCTGATCTTTGTTTTGTTGATCTTTGTTTTGTTGATCTTTGTTTTGCTTCTTTTCTTGATCTTTCTTTAAAAGCTCTTCCACCAGTTTGCGATTATAAATGGCATCCTGATTTTGTGAATTAAGTGCCAGTGCTTTATCGTACGCTTTAATTGCCTCTTCGTACTTGCCCATATGCGCCAGGGCATTGCCTTGGTTATAATAGCCTGTTTCGTTTTTAAGTGCCTGATAAATCTCCGCGGCTTTCTGATAATCTCCGGCACGATAGGCGGCTGTCGCAGCCCAATCGTTGCGTGTAAATGTTTCCTTCGCTTGTTCAAACTGATTTTTTGCCATTAAATCGCGCCCTTGTTGATCGGATGTGGACCATAAGTCTTGCCAACTGAAGGCGTGAGTCGTTAAAGGCAAACATGAAATAAATAAAAACATAAAATAACGCATCATACGGCGACCCTCTGCATCCAACCACGACGAAATACAGGCAAAAGCAGCAGTAGCGCAGGTATTAAAAACCAGCGTCCTTCATCGCGCCAAAGCGGTATGTCTTCATCCTTGCTTAAAGCAAATTCGTTATTATTGCTTGCATTGAGCCATTGGTTGATATCATTGGAATCCGGGGTATATCGTACCAGCTGACCGTTGCCTGCATCAGCAAAACGGCCAAAAAGAGGATTCAGATTTTTATCGGCTTTGACTGGCATAATAGAAGAATGGATGCCGGAGGCTGCCAATTTTTTGGCGATGGCAATGGCATCATTGGTGGGGGCATCTGCAGTTAATACCAAAATTTGGCCCTGGTTATATCCTGCCTGTTTGATTAAATTACTGGCCTCATCCAAAGCGCTTCCAAGGTTCTGTCCCGCAACGGGCATAATGTCTGGGGTCAGTGAGGAAAGTAAAGATGAAATAGTCCGGCCATCATCAGTAAGTGGTGAAACCATAAAGGGTTCACTGGTAAACGCTACAAGACCAAACTGACCCACGTCCTTATGGGCAAATAAGTCATGAAGCTTAAATTTAGCACGGCTTAAACGGTTGGGTGTTAAATCATTTGCCATCATATTGTCGGACATATCCAACACTAGAACTCTGGGCTGTACGGGTTTATATGTTGCTATGGGGAGTTTGTACCAGGCAGGCCCGGCGATGCTCAAAATCATAAACAAGACACTAGTAAACAGACAGAGCATAGACCCCAGTCGTTGACCAGGTCCTTTTTTTTGCAATAGGTGGTTGAGTAAATGAGAATCACACACTTCTGACCAAGCATGTAATTTTGGTTTTTGCTGCCATAAAATCCATATTAACCCAAATAAAGGCAAAATCATGAGCAGCCACCAGGGCCTTAAAAAATGAAAATCTGCAATCATGATTTTAACGCCTCCTGAGTGAGTGCCGCAGAATTTACTTTCAAGGTCAAATTAGTTTTCTGAAGGAGCCAGGAAAAACAGAGTAACAATGCCATACCAACAAACCAGGGATAATACTCTTTCTGGGGACGAATAGTTTCCTGTTCCTGGTTTACTTTTTCCAATTCATTAATTGTTTTATAAATGGAATGTAATGTTTCAGTATCCGTAGCGCGGAAATAACGCCCCCCAGTCATGTCCGACATCTTTTCCAAGGTCTCTTCATCCAAATCTGCCGAGGGGTTTTGCATGATCAAATCGCCAACCAACGCTCTTGACTCCCCTGCAGACCCTAACCCGATGGTATAGATTTTAATTCCTTCTTCCTTTGCCAATTCAGCTGCTTTTAATGGGGCAAGGATACCGGAGTTATTGGCGCCATCGGTCAATAAAATAAGAACCCTTCCTTCTTTAGGCACATCATTCAGTCGTTTTACCGCAAGGCCTACAGCATCGCCAATGGATGTTGTTTTGCCTGCAAGGCCGGCAGTGGCATCCTCAAGCCGCAAGAGAATGGTATGCCGATCATAGGTGAGCGGGGTTTGCAAATACGCGCGTGTCCCGAAAAGAATCAGGCCAATTTTGTCTCCTTGGCGTTCGCGCACAAATTGCTCGGCAGCACTTTTCACGACACTCAGACGACTAACCGGACGCCCGTGCAGGAGCATATCGGGAATTTCCATGCTACCTGATAAATCCAAAGCCATCATGATGTTAAAGCCTTCGCGTGCAATTGGTTTGGGCGCGCCAATCCATCGTGGGCCTGCTAAAGCGATAACTAATAACAACCACACTATAGCCGGAACCAGTAGTGAATATTGTGCCGAAACGGAACGCTTCTCTTGATCCGCTATGTGCATCATGGCAGCAAAGAAAGGTACTTTCAATGCAGCAGGCAATTGTACTTTAGCCCGGGGTATCAAAAACCAGAAGAACAAGGGGATAGGTAAAATAATTAAAATCCATGGATTTGCTAATTCGAACATGGCACTCTCCTTTGTTTAATCCAAAGTTGGGCAGTTTGGAACAAGGGTTTGAGATCCATGGTTGACTCTGTTTTAAAGGGCGCATCTAACAACAAATCTTTTACCAATTTAAAATCAGTACCTTTCCCGGTTTCATTCAAAAAGTTAAGCCAATCCTCACCATGTAAACTTGCAACACGCTCCCTTGGGTAATAGGCAAGTGCAACCCGGCGTAGCAATTCGGAGATACGCGCACAGGTTAAGGAGCTATTCTGCTCTTTATCAAAGTTTTTTCGATAATCATTTAGCAAAAGCAAAGCCTGTTTCTTCGCCAAAGCGTAACGATGCCTTTTGTAAGCACCGTAGGCGAGAATGATTGCTATAAATAAAATCAGAGCCATCAGAATATACCAACCGGGAGCCAACGGCCACCAACCAATTGGTGCCGGAAGATGAATGTCTTTTAATTGCGCCAAGGGATCAGGGTTAGCCACGAGACCTCCGGGGGAACGTTTGCCGTACCATCTGTGCCAAATCAACATCTGCGGTGACCTGAACATATTGAATATATAAGCGCCGTAATTGGTTTTGCAAGTTCTCTATACGTTGCTGGCAATATTGTGCATACGCGGTATTTACAGATCGCACACTGGTATCAAGTATTAGTTCTTGTCGGCCATTGGTGATGGCATATTGTTGAGGTTTTGGTGGGGCAAGTTCCACTCGATCACAAATATGATAAGCCAAAATGTCGTTATGATAGCGTAATCGATTTAAATGCTTTTCACATTCGCTATCCATAGAGTAAAAATCACTGATGAGAACGATAATGCTCCCAGGCCTAACGACGCGGCGTAAACGGGCCAAGGCATCACTAAGCTGTCGTGGTTGAGCCTCCCTTTGCTCCTCTGTCTGGTCAGTATACCTGCATAAAGAAGCCAACAAAGGCAACACACCCATGTCCCGACTGCGAGGAGTAAATTCACTGTGATCGGTGGCTGAAAAAAATACCCCTCCCACACGGTCGCCCTCTTTGATTACAGTCCAGGCAAGCAAGGCGGTTAAGCGGGCAGCAATCACTGATTTAAATGCAATGCGGGTACCGAAAATCATGGATGGATTAAAGTCCGTGAGAATGACTACCGGTCTTTCACGCTCCTCCTGATAAATTTTGACATGGGGGCGGCCGGTGCGTGCCGTAACACGCCACTCCATATGACGTATTTCATCACCTGCCTGATAATTTCTTACTTCGGCAAAATCCATGCCGCGGCCACGCAATTTCGACAAATGAGAGCCTGACCGTATTGCTTTGCCTTGGGGACGATAGTGGATGGATTGCACATAACGCCTCAAATCAATTAATTCATTTAATTCTGCAATAACGCCATTAGCCATAAAAACCTCATGAACTTCGTATTTCTGCGTAGGGTTAAAGCTTAAAATAGTGTTGCGTGCAGCCGCTAATTATACAACATAACCCAGGCTGCAAACTATTCTACCTACGGGACAGCAACCAACCGTAATAAGGAGTCAATAAAATCATCGCTATGGATCCCTTCCGCCTCTGCTTCAAAACTTAATAAAATTCGGTGTCTTAATACATCGTGGGCGATTACGTGAATGTCATCTGGGGTGACATAATCTCTCCCAGAAAGCCAGGCATGCGCTTTGGAACAGCGATCCAGGGCAATTGTTGCGCGAGGGCTGGCGCCAAAACGCAACCAGCGGCCCAGTTCCTCACTGTATATCCCAGGATTACGGGTTGCTACTACTAATTGTACCAGATAATTTTCCAAAGCTTCGCTGGTATGCACATTCAGTACTTGTTTACGGGCTTCAAATAATGTTTTTTGTGATAGTTTTTCTGATGTTGGCGGTTTTGTAGCCATTGCCGCCCCCAAGGCTTCTTTTCGTGATAAAGCCAAAATATCGTGTTCTACCTTGGCATCAGGATAACTGATTTTCACATACATTAAAAATCGATCCAGTTGTGCTTCAGGCAAAGGGTAAGTACCTTCCTGTTCTATCGGGTTTTGTGTAGCCATCACCAGAAATAACTCAGGCAAAGGATAGGTCTTGCCCCCTATAGTAACTTGCCTTTCCGCCATTGCTTCCAGTAAAGCGGATTGGACTTTCGCCGGAGCACGGTTAATTTCATCCGCGAGCAGCAAGTGATGAAATATAGGGCCCGGTTGAAATACAAAAGAACCGTTTTGCGGGTGATAGACATCCGTGCCGGTCAAATCGCCAGGTAATAAATCTGGTGTAAATTGGATGCGATGAAAATTGCCCTCAACACCATCGGACAATTCTTTTACTGCTCGGGTTTTCGCTAACCCGGGGGCTCCTTCTACTAATAGATGGCCATCAGCAAGTAAAGCAATGAGCAAACGTGAAATTAATTCATTCTGACCTAGAATTTGCGAATTCAAACGGTGGCTTAACCGTAATATTTGGTTTTGCACTGCATTTCCAGTCTTACTATCTTCTACCTGCTCCATAGTTTCTACCTTAAAAAAATAACACCGAAAAGAGTAAAATAAAGAAAAACTTATCCTAGCGTGAATTGAACGCGATGCCAAGTACTGCAGCTGTTTTGCTGTTCAATATTTGCCCGCTTATCTTTTTGTCTGGATTTAAAATGGTGAATATATTTTTGCATCTGCTAAAGGTTAAGGTCGGGGTATGCCCTCATCCCACTCCTGGACTATTGCAGATAGTCTGGATGCAGCTCCAAGGGCATCATTGTTTGCAGTTTTTGATAAAGGGAGAGAATTTCTTCACAAAAAACATGGAACTGTTGCTGGTTTTCCCATAAATCATAGTCAGTTCCCTTAAGAAAAACTTGTTGTTTCGCCAGTGTTTTTAATAAGTCGAGTTCCTGACGAGAAAAGCCCAGGTGGCTATTTAATTCTACCAGTTCCATCAGATTTTTATGTTCTTTAACTGGACGGTGGTCATGTAAACAATAAGCTTTTAACGTCAGTTGAAAGGCTTGATAAATTAATGAAGTTACAGGGGTTAATACGGTGAGGGGATCCGTTTGTCTATAGGTCCAATTGGTAATTTGTTGCAGTAGATAATCAGCAGCATAAGCATGTTGGGTGGCAATATTGAGCATTTCCAAAGGAGATAAATAGCGTTTGTCCATAAAGGTGTTTTTCCTGTTAGATTCGATTTCTATGCAAGTATGGTAAAATAGGCACTCATTATATCCATGAAATAAATTGATGCACGCTTTTATTAATAGTTCTTTGCAAATAGGTTCCTTGATTTTGCCAAACCGATTAATTCAAGGACCTTTGGCTGGTTATAGTTGTGCCCCATTCAGAACTTTATTTAATCATTATGCACCACCGGCATATAGCGTTTCGGAAATGTGTTCGGCAAACGATGTCCTGTATAAACATGCTGCGAACTCCCGCTATATTTATCGGGCACCGCAGGAACAGTTTCTTGCGTATCAAATTGCCGGTACAGAGCCGAGCGTTCTGGCGAAAGCTGCCCTGAAGTTACAGGGTAATGGTGCAGATATTATTGATATAAATTGCGGGTGTCCTAAACCTAAAATACGCAAAAAGGGTGCAGGGAGCGCTTTGCTTGAGGCTCCAGACCAATTGATGCGAATTATTAAAGAAGTACGGGCGGCAATTACGATTCCGCTCACAATAAAAATTCGTATTCAAGGCAATGAGCAGGATCTAGTTGTGGCCAAAAAAATTGAAGAAGCTGGGGCAGATGCCTTGATTGTGCATGGCCGACGCTGGATTGATGATTACAATAAGGCTTCGGATTGGTCTCAAATTGCCCAAATCAAGCAAAGCGTAACTATTCCCGTAATTGCCAATGGAGACATTCACGATCTTGCCAGTTTACAACAAGCTGTAGACGTAAGCGGTTGCGACGCTTATATGATTTCCCGAGCTGGGAGCGGTAAGCCGTGGCTGTATCAGCAACTGTTAGAGCAACAGGGTGTCGCGGTAAGTGTTGTTGAAAAAATCAAGCTTTTTATGACCCATTTAGAAGGATTGGCTGCTTTGGAAGACGAGTATAAGGCGGTTTTACAAAGCAAGTCATTGGTTCGTTACTATTTTGGTAAACAATTAAATGAATCCATTTTACAGCGATTTTATCAATTGGATTCCTTGCAGGAAGTTCACAGTTTTCTACATTGCTCCATAGATAGTTTAAATTAAATCACTATAGTCCTGATTGTAGACCCGGAGTTGTCCTAGCCGCTGAATTACTTGTTGCGCCCCGGATTCATCTCCGTGTGCAAAACGAAGTCTGGCAAGATAATTTAAGTACATTTCAATATATTCTGGAGGTATAGGATAATGAAGACCGGCCTCCAAGATTTTCTGCGCCGGTTCAAGTTCATTATCCTCTATGAGAAAGCGGGCATAAGTAAGCCGCGCCAAACAAAAGCGGGGATTACTTTTTAATGCCTTAAGAAAATATTCTTTTGCAGTCGCAGGCTGATTAAGAGCCAAGCTTTGCAATAAGGCCATTTGCAAATAGGAACGGGCAAAATAGGGATTGATTGCTATTGCCTGCTCAATGGCAGTAAGTGCTTTCTGTGTCCACTGATGGCGCTGGCGTTCTGATGCAGCACTTTGGATTAATTGCAAGTAAGCATCTATTTGCAAACTTTGCACTTCCACAAATTGAAAAAAGTGCAAAGCATGGTTGCTGTAAGTCACTGCCTGGCGATATTGTTTTTGCTGAAGTGCAGTCTCGGTTTTACCAATATAATGTTCCAAAATTAAAAAACGAAAAAAATAACTGCTTATGAGGAAAAGAAATAACACAATGACGCTTTGTAAGCTCCAGAAAACCTTACCAGATGACAATGAATAAATGTGGATACATCCTTCTTTCCTAAAGAAACAATAAAGATACCCGATACAACACCCCAGGAGCAGATTCATGGGAAATACATAAAAATTAAAATCAATAATGCTGTGGCACGTCCAAGCCCCTAAGGCAGCAAAACAGGCCATGCCCTGAATATGGGCGACAGGATTTTTCTCCTGAACACGCAAGTAACGCATTAAATATTTGACACATACCACGATAATTGCAAGCAGGATGACCATACCAGGGACTCCTGTCTCAATCAACAATTGCAAAAAATCATTATGGACGTATTCAAGATTGGAGCCATCACCGGGTAAACTAAATGCAGGGTAGTATTGCTTAAAATTGAAAATTCCCAAGCCATACCAGGGCGATGCTTGCCATAAGTGCCAGGCCCCTTTCCAAATAACGAGGCGGGATTTTTCATGAGCAAGCAAATACAGCCGATGCTGTATGGCTGGTTGAGCCAATAAATATAATGTTAGTAAAGCCAGAACCACAACTGCGGATATTTGATAAATACTCTTCTTTTGAAGCGTATGGCGGCATAAAGTGATTTCTACGGCCGTGAAGAAAATAAAACACAGCATAACCCCGCGGCTTAATGCGGCGAATAAGGCAAAGCTGAGGAGATAAATACTGCTTAAAAGAAAAATTTGCTGCAATTTTTGTGTCTTAGAAGGGTCTGCCACCTCAGACTGAAGATGATTTAGAGTAAAAAACTTGCCTGTTAATAGCAGGTTCACGACCATTAAAAAGGCGGCGGCAGTATTTTTACTTGCAAAAAATCCGCTCGGCATTGCATTTCTAAACAAAAGTTGATTAAGAGCGTACACCGCACAACCCAACCCCAAAATCCAGAATAATCTCAATAAGTTTTGCCATAACCATTCCGGATGAGGATGTTGGGTCACTAAAAAAAATGTAAATACCCAGGCGGTGCATTGGAAAATACCGAAAAGAGCAGTATCAGACACCCACCCCAATAAAGGCGGGAAAGTTGTCCAGGCAAGCCAGAGAAGCATCCAGCACATTAATGCGTCATATTGAACTGATTTTGCAGACCATTGAAGGGCAAAGGAAAAACCCAGTACTGCAAGCATAATGCTGTAACTGATCAGTAAAATTGAATAATCGCTTGTTCCTCTAAACAGAAATGCCGTTAACGCCAGAAGAAAAAACAAGACGCCTGCAGTTTTATGAAAGATCGATGTGATAGGCCACCCCCCGACTACTTGCCGCGCCTTGACAACAAGGGGATATTAGACCCATTAACTTCCTTTAACATCCAGAAACCCATTTCCCTTTGATGAAGGGGCCATCCATAGCGAAATCATTCTGAGTGACAACTGGTGAAAGATTAGTTCTTCCTCCTGGAGGCATAAGGAACATATTCAGGTAATGTTGCCACATCCAGCCGCCCATTAAGCTAAAGGTTCCATTATTGGGGGTCATCCATTGATAGTTTAACCCTAATTTGGCTTCCAGCTCGGGAATAATGCGGCTTCTTTTGGCATAGGCGCTAAAAGAAGTACTGGCAAGCCCACTTAGGTTTGCCCCCGATAATTTTGCTTTTCGCTCCCCAAGGAGTAAGGCTGTAGCGCTTTGGGCAAAGAGCGAAAACCCGTAGTTCAGTTTATGGGTCATGTCTATCCCGACACGTGGACCTGCACCCTGGAATTTAGTATGAGTTGTCGAATATTGGAAAAGAGTATCAGTGGGGGTGAACCTGGTTTTTTCATAATTACGTTCAGTACGCTTAATTTCGGAGTTGACGTATTGTCCTCCGCCATAAAAACGGATATTTGTTTTCCTGCCAAAATCGCTGCTTTGCGCCAATTCAAGATTGACGACATCAACATCAGTATCATATTTCAAATGCGCAGTATTAGTAATATCTGGGATTTCTGTACTTACAGGAAAAGATACTACAAAATTCTTAGAACTATTGCCGTTAAAGTGCAGCCAATTTAAATTAAGGTCATTACCTGTATTAAAATGATAGCCCCCCTGCAGCAGAAATCCCCAATCCCAGGCTGATTTGGATTTAAGGCCATGATACGAGCCGCCGTTTAATGAGAGTATAGTAGGGTTAAGCAGGGGTGAATTTGTGGTTGGCTGTAAATATAAAGCGCTGATGCCTATCTCCCAAGCATTGCAGGGACAGGGAACAGTCACGTTATCAGGGTTGCATACTGGGCCCATTGTACCGGCATTTGCCATGCCCATACCCAAAGCACAAAACATAATAGTAGCTAGTTTCTTCATGAATTGGTTCTCATCCTGATTTGTTTTACCCATTATTAGGTAAGGAATTTAATAAATCAATAGGAAAGAATTAACCCCACCTAGCCAAGCAAGCTTCTTCCTCCGTCGACTTTGAGTATTTGTCCTGTAATAAATGAATTTTCTGCCAAAGCAAGCACAGCCTGGGCAATACAGTCCGGATCGCCATGTTTTTTTAATGGGGTTTTGGCAATGATTTTTTCTTTGGCTTCGGGAGTCAGGGAATTGAAATTTTCAGGCCAGGCAGTTGCGCCTGGTGCAATGGCGTTGACCCTTATTTCCGGTGCAAATTCCCGTGCCAAGCTTTTGGTTTGCATTTCCAAAGCCGCTTTGCTTTGACAATACACCGAATATTCTTTCAGAGGTTTTTGTGCATGGATGTCGGTTATATTGATAATAGCTCCTGAGTGCTTTGCCAATAAGGGACGGGCTGCAAGACATAGTAAAAAAGGGGCTTTAACATGAATGTCAAACAGGGAATACCAGTCTGTATCCGCGAAGGTGGTCAAATCAGTACGGATGAAGACGGAGGCATTATTAACTAACAAGTCCAGACGGGTAGTCCATTCCTGAACTGAAGTGAGCATCTCCTCTGCTGCCCCTGGAGCCGTAAGTTCCTTTTGCAAAACCCAAGCACTATGGGGGCGATGCGCATTTAAGTCTGCGGCCAGGCATTGTGCCTCTTGCAAGGAATGATGGCAATGAATAATTACCTTATAATCTGCTGCATGCAATTTTCTGACAATGGCAGCTCCTATACGGCGGGCACCGCCCGTAACTAAAGCGGTCTTCGTATCTTCTTTGGCTGATGGATTCAATGTATGTTTCCTATTCAATGATCTGACCTTCACCTGTTGCAATCCAGCTCCACCCCAGGAGGAGGTGTGGATGAGGGTATTGATTGTGGCTGATGAACGATAAATGCTACAATTACCACCCTCACACTGCCCCTCCATTCATGGGTGAGGGGATATCATTTTAAGTTATTAATTATGAGTATATTACAAACCTTAAATTCGCTCCTGACTCAACGCCAGGCGATTCCTTTTGTTGAATTCATGCAACTGGCATTGTACGCCCCCGGACATGGATATTACAGTTCCGGATTGCAAAAATTAGGGAGGCAGGGTGATTTTATTACTGCTCCCGAATTAACCCCATTGTTTGGTAAAGCTCTTGCCAATCAATGCCAGCAAGTGCTTATGGAACTTGAGTCTCCTGTTTTATTCGAATTTGGCGCAGGTTCGGGAGCTTTGTGTGTCGCCATTCTGGAGCATCTGGAAAAACAGAACTGTTTGCCTGAAACCTATTATATTTTGGAAGTGAGTGCGAACTTACAGCACCGCCAACGTGAACTGATAAATCAAAAAATTCCTCATTTAGCGCAGCGGGTGACGTGGCTTGAGCGGTGGCCGCAAGTTCCTTTTAACGGAGTGGTTATCGCTAATGAAGTTCTGGATGCAATGCCTGTGCACCGTTTTATGAAAACAGATGAGGCTATCATGGAAAGTTATGTGGCCCTGGATGAACAGCAGCATTTAGTCGAATTATTTAAGCCCTGCGAGAATCAACGATTACTGGATTACATCAATAACAGATTGTCATTATCCAATGCTCCTTATCTTTCGGAGGTGAATCTATTTATTGATGATTGGATTTTGAATCTTAATCAGATGCTGCACCAAGGGGTGGTATTTTTAATTGATTATGGATTCCCCCGTCATGAGTATTATCATCCGGATAGAAATCAGGGAACTTTAATGTGCCATTATCAACACCACAGCCATCCTGACCCTTTAATGCACCCAGGGGAACAAGACATAACCGCACATGTTGATTTTACGCATGTAGCGGAAGCGGGGCATCAAGCGGGCTTCCATATTTCCGGTTTTACGAACCAAGCCTCTTTTTTGCTGGCTAACGGTTTGCTAAGCTTATTAAATTCATTGGATAGCGAGTTGGAACTAGTGCATGCGAAGCAAGCGATAAAGCAGCTTACCCTTCCCAGTGAAATGGGAGAGTTATTTAAAGTAATTGCTTTAAGCAAAAATGTGGATATTCCCTTAAACGGGTTCCTGTTACATGATAAACGAGTGAGTTTATGACTATAAAAAAATACCTGACAACCGTAGAACTCCAAAAAGAGTCCATGAAATTTTCTGCGGGACATACGACAATTTTCTCTGCAACAGAAAGAGAGCCCTTACATGGGCATATGTATGGAGTTTATTTGGCCCTCACTACCTGGGTGGAAGAAAATGGGATGACCTTTGATTATCGCTATTACAAGGAACGTATCCATAAATTATGCCGATTTCTAAACCAGACTTTTTTGATGCCGCAATTTTCTCCCTTTTTAGAATTTGCGGAGGATGAAGAGTATTATTATTTTACGTTTAACCACAAAAAAATCCCTTTTCTTAAAGAAGACGTGACTCTTTTACCCGTATCGAATATCACGGTTGAAGAGTTATCCCGTTGGTTTGTCAATGAATTGATTAAAGATAAAGCAGAGCTGGATCGCCATCGTATTGAAACTGTGGTGGTTAAGGTTTTCTCAGCTCCAGGACAATCAGCCAGCCACCAATGGCAAAGAGTACATGAATAAAAGTGAGCGCAGTCATTCTATTGAGGATAATTCTACATCCTTTGCTGAAGCTCCATCTCTAGAGATTATCGAGGAGAATGCCGCAGAGCTGGAAAATATCATCTATCAAGTCTGTATTCCCCATACGCATCGTGAGTATTTTGATTATGTTGCAGAAGGTTTAAGCCCATGTATCGGAGCTCGAGTTTGGGTTCCTTTTCGCAAACAAATTCGTCTGGGTTTGGTAATCGGCAAGGTAAATACTTCCCATGATATTAGCGCACTAAAGAGCATCGGTACCCTCATTGATGAACAGCCATTAATCGAGGAAGACATGTTGACTCTATGCTCCTGGATTGCCAATTATTATCAATCCCCTTTATCTGAGGTATTACCACTTGCCTTACCTAAAAAATATCGCTTGGGGGAGCCTTGCCAATTACCCATGGGAGATTTTTATCAATTGGCATTACCGTTGGAGGAAGCCAAAAAGCATCTTCCTGCCCGAGCCCGCAAACAACACGAGCTTATCCAGTTTTTGAGTACGCAAACAAAACCAATTCTCAGGCAACATTTAACCGAGAAAGGATTTAATTCCACCCAGCTTTGCAGTTTACTGGCTGCAGAAGTTATTTCCTTATCACAGCAAATCATGTTGCCCGAAAGAACGGAAGCTTCATTATCGTCCCCCTTGCCTCTTAATCCCGAACAAAAGGTGGCGGTAACTGCAATCACCGAAGCCTTACACCAATATCAGTGCTTTTTGTTGCAAGGGATCACAGGAAGCGGGAAAACGGAAGTCTATTTGCAGGTAATCGCTCAAGTACTGGCACAACAAAAGCAAGTATTAATCCTGGTTCCTGAAATTGGATTAACACCTCAATTAGTCTCCCGTTTTAAGGAACGTTTCAAAGAGCAAATCGCCGTAATCCATTCGAACTTGAATGAAACGGAGCGTCAGGTAGCATGGCAATTGGCCAAGGAAAGCAAAGTGCAAATGGTGATCGGAACTCGGGCTGCAATTTTCACACCGATGCCTGATTTAGGTCTTATTGTGATTGATGAAGAGCATGATGCTTCCTTAAAGCAAATGGAGGGGGTGCGTTATTCCGCCCGAGATACGGCTTTGATGCGGGCCCATTTGGCAAATATACCTGTTATTTTGGGCTCGGCAACCCCAAGTCTTGAGAGCATCCACAATGTGAGGCAAAAGAAATATACATTATTACGTTTAAATCAAAAGGCCCTCTCCACAACCCCGTTGCACTATCAACTCATCGATTTACGATCGCAGCCACTCCAGCATGGCTTGGCAACCACAACCTTACAAGTAATTCAGGAGCACTTGCACAAACAAAATCAGGTCCTGGTATTTATTAATCGGCGTGGTTTTGCTCCTGTTCTCTTGTGTCATCAATGCGGTTGGATGGCTGACTGCCGCGCTTGCGACAGCCATTTGACCCTGCATAAATATCTTGGGCAGATGATTTGCCATCATTGCGGGTTAGTCCAAAAAACTCCAGACCACTGCCTCAGTTGTCATAGTGTGGAATTAATCCCGGTTGGTGCGGGAACCCAGCGCGTCCACGAGTTCCTAAGCTCCTATTTTCCTGATACCCAAGTGATTCGTATTGATCGTGACGCTGTGCGCAAAAAAAATTCTTTGGATGAACATCTTCTTAAAATTCATCAAGGGGAGGCACAGTTAATTGTAGGCACTCAAATGCTTGCCAAAGGCCATCATTTTCCTCGCCTTTCTTTGGTTGTTATTCTTGATGCTGATGCAGGACTTTATAATCAGGATTTTCGTGCTTTGGAGCATTTAGGACAATTATTAATACAAGTTTCAGGGCGTGCAGGCCGTGTTGATCAGGAAGGTCAAGTCTTAATACAAACGCATCTCCCCGATCACCCTTTGCTCAATTTATTGATTCAACAAGGCTATGATTCCTTTGCAGATGCATTATTAACTACCCGTCAACAAGCCCAACTTCCTCCATTCGAGTATTTAGCCTTAATTAGAGCGCAAGGAAAAGCCGTGGGCAGTGTTTTAAAATTTTTACATGCGGCCAAAGAGTGTATAGGAAACTCTCCGGTTATGGTGATGGGACCTGCACCCGCCCCTATGCCTCGTAAAGCCAATCAGCATCGCATGCAACTGCTGATTAAATCCTCTTCGCGTAAACATTTAAAAAATGTTTTAACGCAGTTACGAGAGTGGCTGGTGGGAAATAAATTAAGTAATGGGGTTCGTTGGAATGTAGATGTGGATCCTATGGATTTATCATGAAGGAGGTCATGCACAATGAATGAGTCGAAAATTGCAGTACATAAAAAAATTTTCCCTATAGCCTGGGGCGATATGGATGCATTAGGCCATGTAAATAACGCCCGCTATTTTGATTATTTTCAGGAAGCGCGTATCGACTGGTTACGAGAACTCAATATCAACATGAGTGAAAAAACAGGCCCGGTTGTAATTCATGTGGCCTGTACCTTTTTAAAACCGGTCATTTATCCGGCGACGGTGACTTTGTCTTCCAAAATACACAGTCTTGGCAATTCCAGTATGATGATGGATCACGATCTCTATCAGGGTGAGGTGTTAATGGCACAGGGTAGTTGCAAAATAGTTTGGGTTGATTACCAGCAAAATAAATCAATTTCCTTACCCCATGAGATCCGAGAACTTTTTGAAACAAAGTAACCCCTGCAGTCTTGGTGCTGAAGCAGAATGGAGAACAACCACAATGGGGTAACCCGGGGAGCGCGGCACACCCCGGCTGTACATAGAATTTTAAACTGCAATCGGTGCTTTGATGGCAGGATGAGATTGATAGTTTACGAATTCAAAATCTTCATAAGCATAGTCAAATAAGGAATCAGGTTTACGTTTGATATTTAAAGTAGCTAAAGGCAGCGGTTCCCTCGTTAATTGAGTACGAGCTTGTTCCAGGTGATTGAGATATAAATGGCAATCTCCCCCTGTCCATATGAATTCCCCGACATTGAGATCGCATTGCTGGGCAACCATGTGGGTTAACAGGGCATAGGACGCAATATTAAAAGGCACGCCTAAAAATACATCTGCAGAACGTTGATACAATTGACAAGAAAGGGTGTTGTTGGCTACATAAAATTGAAATAAAGCATGGCAAGGCATCAAAGCCATTTGATCCAATTCTCCCACATTCCAGGCACTCACCAGCAACCGCCGGGAATCAGGGTTGGTTTTAATTTGGTGAACCACATCACTGAGTTGATCAATAGTGCGTCCATCTGCTGTGGGCCAATTTCGCCATTGTTTGCCATAAATGGGTCCCAAATCACCATGGCTATCAGCCCATTCATCCCAAATACTAACTCCATTTTCATTTAAATAGGCAATATTGGTATCCCCCTTTAAAAACCAGAGTAACTCATGAACAATACTGCGCATATGGAGTTTTTTGGTGGTCACTAAAGGGAATCCCTGGCGCAAATCAAAGCGCATTTGATAACCAAAAACCGACAAGGTACCTGTGCCTGTTCGGTCTGTTTTTTCGCTGCCATTGTTTAATATATGTTCCAGTAAATTCAAATAAGTTTTCATCGTTTAAGCCACCATAACCAAAATCCCAGTAACAACATGGGAATAGATAAAATTTGTCCCATTGTCAACCATCCGAAAGCGATATAGCCCAATTGTGGGTCGGGTTGTCGGAAAAACTCGGCAATGATACGACATACTGCATAGCCCATGAGGAAGACAGCGGAGACGCGACCTACTGGCCGGGGTTTACGCGCATAGATCCAAACAAGTAAAAACAATCCGATTCCCTCTAAACCAAATTCATATAATTCTGAAGGATGGCGAGGCTGGTCATCTACATGGCTGTATACCATACCCCAAGGCATGTCGGTAACTCGTCCCCATAATTCACCGTTAATAAAATTACCAATACGCCCGGCACCTAAACCGATGGGCACAAGTGGGGCAATGAAATCCCCCAACTCCAGGAACGATTTTTTACTTTTTCTGGAAAAGAGCCAAAGAGCAAGAGCAACACCAAGCAATCCCCCATGAAAAGACATTCCTCCTTGCCAGAGCTTAAATAAAGACAAGGGGTTGTGGAGCAATTCCGGGAAGTTATAGAACAGCATATAACCGATGCGTCCACCAACAATGACCCCGAGGGCAGCATAAAAAATCAAATCACTGATTTGTTCTGAAGTCCAATCCAGATGGTAATGTTTGGCACGCCAGTGAGCGAGTAACCAGCCACTCACAAATCCAATCAAATACATTAAGCCATACCAGTGAACTTGAATGGGACCGATTGAAAATGCTACAGGATTGATGTAGGGAAAGGTTAGCATCTTTTTTTAATTATCCTTTTTTATGTGCATGAGCAGTTCATATGGACTTCCCAGAGCGGATAAGGCTGCCTAATCCTTCTTCTTCCAGGGCTTTTTGCAAATGAAAACGAATTTGCGCCGGATGTTCAAACTCCAATACTTCGGCAAGGATTTTACGGGCATTGGCAATGGCAAAATTACGGATAACCCATTTTACCCGCGGTAAACTGGAGGAGTTCATACTTAAAGTATCAAAACCCATGGCGACCAATAAAATAACCGCTAGGGGATCACTGGCCATTTCGCCACAAATACTTACTTCCACTCCAGCAGCATGACCGCCTTCTACTATTTTCAGTAACACGCGCAGCATTGCCGGATGCATGGAATCATAAAGGCCTGCAACTCGCGCATTGTTTCTATCTACTGCTAAAAAATACTGGGTCAAATCATTGCTGCCTACGGAGATAAAATCAACTCGCTTAGCCATTTCGCGTGCCAAATAGGCGGCTGCAGGAACCTCGATCATAACCCCTACCTTGGGTTTTTCGATAACGCAACCTTCTTCCAGCAATTCCGTGAAGGCTTGATCAATAAGGTAGGAAGCTTCTTCGACTTCACTTAAATTAGTGACCATAGGCAGCATGATACGCAAATTATTCAATCCCTCGCTTGCTCGCATCATTGCCCGAACCTGCATCAAGAAGACGTCAGGATGATCCAGGGTGACGCGAATTCCCCGCCATCCCAGGTAGGGGTTATCTTCAGCTACCGGGAAATAGGGAAGTACCTTATCACCGCCAATATCCAGAGTTCTCATGGTGACAGGATGGGGGGCAAAGGCTTTCAGAGTTTGCCGATAAATAATGGTTTGCTCATCTTCTGAAGGAAAATGGTCCCGACTCATAAAAGGAACTTCTGAGCGGTATAGGCCAACACCTTCAGCACCAACACTCATGGATAATCCAGCGTCCATAGCCAAGCCCGTATTCACTTGCAAGGAAATTTTATAGTTATCCGTCGTTTCTGCAGGTTTATCCCGCAAACTAACCAGACTCTGATTTAAAGCTTGTTCTTCCTGTTCAAGGAGTTTGAATTCTGCCAATACCGATTTTGAGGGGGAAATATAAACTTGCCCGTAATATCCATCAACAACTACGGCACGCCGGGAAATGGAGTCCAATTTTAAGCCACGGACACCCATAACCGTGGGTACGCCCAAAGCGCGTGCTAAAATAGCGACATGCGAATTATTGGACCCTTTGGCTGAGATAACTCCCGCAAGATATCCTTCAGGAACTTCGGCTAAGGCCGCGGGGGTTACTTCCTCTCCAACTAAAATTGTTCTTTTGGGATAAACAATTTCTTCTTGTTGGGACAATTGTAATGCCGCCAAGACACGGCGTCCCAAATCACGGAAATCACTGGCGCGTTCGCGAAGATAGCTGTCTTCCATGCTTTCAAATTGGGCGATGTGCTTTTTGATCACATTTGCCAGGGCGGCTTGCGCCCCTATTTTTTCTTTGCGGATTATATGCTCTACTTCAACGCCCAGGCTGTCTTTATCGAGTATCCGCAAATAAACATCAAACAAGGCATGTTCTTCTTCGCCTACTACAGATTTCATGCGTTTGCTTAAACGATGCATGTCTTCGCGGGTGGATTCCAGCGCTTCATAAAACGCGTTAATTTCTTCATCCAGAGTCTCAACAGGGTTTTGAGGTACCGCATCAATATCGGCTTGAGGATATACAACCACCGCAGTACCTATTCCAATCCCAGGGACAGAACCAATTCCTGCCAGAGCTGCTGGACTGACTTCGACTTTTTTGCTAACACCCAGGGGTTTGGGCTGGGTTAATTCTGCCAGCTCCCCTGTGGCTTCTGCATGTGCAATAATTCCGCCCAGCTGGGCTGCCAAGGTAATTAAAAAAGATTCTTCAGTATCATCAAAATAACGTTGTTCTGTTTGTTGCACAATGAGAACTCCATAGAGTTTTCTGTGCTGTATGATGGGGACCCCTAAAAATGCTCGAAGATGTTCTTCACCTAGTAAAGGATTATGGTAAAAATCAGGATGGTCTGGAGCATCTTCAAGATTAATGGGTTCTTCGCGGCGGCCCACAAGACCTACAAGGCCGCTATCAAAGGAAATACGAACGCGGAATTGGGCTTCCTTGTTTAAACCTTCTGTGGCAATAAGAACATATTCGGCGTGTTTGGTATCTATAAGGTAAACGGAAGCGGCCTCTGCATTAATGGCTTTATTAATTTGTTGCACTAAAATGCCAAGTGCCTCAGAAAGCTGCTTCGCAGTAGTGACTTCTTGAACTATCCGTTTAAGTACTTTGAGCATCTACGCCTATGATTACCTCTTTTTGTAAATGGTCACCCTCTCATCAGGAAATGATCGAATTGGGCACATCTTGAACGAAAATCACTGTGAAATTCATAGCAATTCATGCTCCCTTTTGATTTTCGTTCACCGTATGCGCAAATGCAACCGCCTGCCACAATTAATCCTGGGTGAACTAGGATCTCTTTCTTCGTTTAATGCCGTATGGAGACCGGCGATTCTTTTTCAACAACGGTTCTAACTCTTTTAAAGCCTGCGCATAAACCTGGCGTTTAAAAAAAATAACCTGTCCTTCTGGTTCATGAAAATCAACCCAACGCCAGCTGTCAAATTCCGGTGAGTCACTCAAATCCAGTTTGACTTTTTGTTCACTCGCGACAAGTTTTAACAAGTACCATTTTTGTTTTTGTCCTATTACCAAAGGTTCGCTGCCATGACGCAGATATTGTTTGGGAAGCCTGTATTTAAGCCAGCGCTTGGTGGAGCCTATGACTTCAACATCTTCTTTATCCAACCCTACTTCTTCATGCAACTCCCGAAACATTGCTTCTAACGAAGTTTCGCCAGCAGCTAAACCGCCTTGCGGGAATTGCCAAGCATCATGACCAGTCCTTCTACCCCAAAAAACCCTATTTTGTGCGTTGACTAGGATAATACCTACATTCAACCGATAACCGGCACGATCAATCACCATGATGTCACTGTTTTAGATTAAACCGCTAATAGCTCGATTTTTCCATAAACAGCGAGACCTTGGCAATTAAATCTGTAATTATTATTGAAAAAAGATAACTACTCAATAAAAACAATCATGGCGGTCATTTTTGCTTGTGGGTTTCTCCGTAAGAATTATAAAGATCGGTCTCGTTTTTTAGCAAAGAAAGGAGCTTCTTTTACTTGCATTAAACCAGGGATTTAGAAAATCTGACGTGGAACCAAAGATTTGTGGGTGCTGGCTTTTCAGAGCTACTATTCCCCATATCACATCCTTTTATTTAGATATATAATTGCGGCAAATACTTTATTCTATATCCCTTATGAAAAAGAAAATTTTAATTATCAATACAGGCGGGACAATCAGCAGTATTAAAACGGAAAATGGCTATGCACCTGCTGCGGGATATGTAGAGGCTGCATTGCAACAAATCCCCTTGCTGAAGCATAAAGATATGCCTGAATATGCAATAAAAGAATATTCCCCATTGCTCGATTCCTCCAATATGACGGTCCATGATTGGAATCGCATTGCCAGGGATATAGCAGTTGATTATGCGCATTTTGATGGTTTTGTTGTTTTCCATGGGACAGATACTATGGCCTATACAGCATCGGCTCTGTCTTTTATGCTGGAAAATTTAGGAAAACCCGTAATTATCACAGGGTCACAGATTCCTTTATCTGAAGTACGTAATGATGCGATTGATAATGTAATCACTTCATTATGGCTTTGTGCTAACCAGCCTATACCCGAAGTATGTATTTATTTCAATCAACATTTATTACGCGGTAATCGCACTCAAAAAATCAGTTCCCAAGGGTTCAAAGCATTTGATTCACCGAACTATCCTCATCTGGCTTCTATCGGGATCGAAATAAAAGTCCATAAAAATCTTTTATTAAAACGACCGCAAAAAGAGTTTCATTTGCAAACAATAGAACCACAATTTATTGCCAATTTCAGGTTATTTCCAGGGTTTGCCACTGACGTTTTGGCTTATATTTTAAACCAGCCCTTATGTGGTTTGATCCTTGAGACCTATGGGGCGGGGAATGCGCAAAATAATGATCCCCGTTTTTTAAAACTGCTCAAAGATGCATGTGCGCGTGGCATAATCATAATAAATTGCACTCAATGCCAGGAGGGGGGGGTGGAAATGAGTCAGTATGCTACGGGGCACTCTTTAAAGAAAGCGGGATTAATTAGTGGCCATGACATGACCCCGGAAGCGGCACATTGTAAGCTTTTGTACTTGCTCAGTAAGAGATTAGATGTTGATGAAATAAAGAAATTGATGGAAACCGATCTTTGTGGTGAATTGACTTCATAGCCGGGAGTACGAAGTCAATTTTTCGGATTTACGCGAAGCAGACAGAATAAGCTGCGATCAGGCAAACTCTGGTGTAACCTAAATTAAAGGGCCAATACTGATTTATCTTCTTCTTTTTCTTTTTTCTCGGCAGCTCTGGCTTCAATTTCCTCAAAGGCATTGTCCATTGCCACTTTCAATCTACCCCTGCTGGGCTTTATGGTGGGTGCTTTAACTCTCGCCACAGCAATCAAAGTTACTTGCACAGGTATGGAGTCAATAGGTTTTGATTCCTCACAGATTTCAGCATTTTCTCGGTGAATGGCCTGGATTGCCTCAATAACAAAGGTCTTGCGTAATTCTTTATAGTCGGGTTTATCTGGATCCAAACCCTCTAGTTTTTTCTTACAGTGGACAATATTCTTCAAGAGGCACTCTTCTTTTTTGGCTCTGATTTCTATCGCTGTAGAATTACTGATGCTGTTGGAAACTTTTTCATATATTCTAGCAAGCATCCCTTCCTCAGGAGGGCAAAGAATATGTTCGCCTATGTAATAGGCTGCATGGGCGCAAAGAAGATTGAAAGGGTCATCATCATCCGGGATATCGATAAAACTGACTTGCTTTTCGTACTTTTCACTTTTTTCACAAAGAGAACGGTAGAATCGGTCCAGACTTGAGTTAAGCGCACTTAAAGTGTCATTCAAAACGCCTCGTTTCCACGATTTTTTGATTCGCATATTTTCAACTGCACTATCGATGTCGCTGATTATCTTTTGCAGTCCAGCTAAATTTTGTTTATCTGTTTCTGCCTCCTTAAAATCTGCAACGAATTTTTGCAGGGAGCGGGTTATATTTCTTTGTTGTTCAGAATGTTGGGTATCTCGAAAAAAATGATAAATCATCCCGTTATCATCAGCAATGGAATCTTCTATTGATTTATTCAAAACTCGATCGATAAGTGCCTGGGCTGTTCTAACAAATATTGTCATCGCTCTACTCCTTGAACTGTAATTTAGTTATCATACCTCTGTTTATTTTTTCATAACTTTTGAGGCAGATTGTTTTTACTGAACCTTATTGTTTTTAAATAGGAACTCATCACTACATGAAACTACAAATTATTATTTTAGCTGCAGGACAGGGTAAACGAATGTATTCCAGTACCCCTAAGGTACTTCACCAAATTGCTGGGAAGCCTATGTTGACTCGGGTAGTGGAAACTGCTCAGCAACTCAATCCTGATGTAATCCACGTAATATATGGTCATGGTGGTGAACAACTTAAGAACTCACTCCCTGACTTACCTGTGAATTGGGTTTACCAAGCAGAACAATTAGGTACGGGGCATGCAGTGATGCAAGCGTTACCTTTTATTCCCCCAAAAACACAAGTTCTTGTTTTATCTGCTGATGTACCGCTTATTCAAGCCAATACGTTGCGTGCTTTAATTGAATGCAGCAACTCAGCAAATTCCTATAAATCCGTTTTGACACTTTTGGTTGCTCATCTCGAAGATCCTAGCGGTCTTGGACGTATTATTAGAAACAACCAAGGTGAAGTTTCCATCATTGTAGAAGAAAAAGATGCAAATGAGCAAGAAAAGAATATAAAAGAAATATATTCAGGAATTTGTTGCGCATTATCTGATGACTTAGCATTATGGCTGCCCAAATTAAGCAACGATAATGCACAATCCGAGTATTACCTAACCGAAATTATTGCTTTAGCTGTTGCCAGTCAAACACCAATTAAAACACTCAGTGTAAAAGATAACGCAGAAATTCAGGGTGTTAATAACCGCTTGCAATTACAGCAATTGGAGCGCATCTGGCAAGTCAGACAAGCGGAAAAATTCTTGCAGGAAGGAGTATACATAGCTGATGCGAACCGATTTGATTTACGGGGGGAACTCATTTGTGGGAAAGATGTATTCATAGACATTAATTGCGTCTTCAAAGGGAAAGTTGTCATTGGAGACGGATGCTCCATCGGCCCCAATTGCATTCTCACGGATGTAAGTTTGGGTGCCGGCTGTGATATTTACGCAAACAGCGTATTGGAAGGGTGTGACATTGCAAACGATTGTACTGTTGGGCCGTTCTCTCGATTAAGAGCAGGGACTGAACTAGCTGCACACTGTAAGATAGGCAACTTTGTTGAAACCAAAAAGGCAGTATTTGCCGAGGGCTCCAAGGCAAGTCATTTAAGCTATTTAGGCGATGTGGAGCTGGGGAAAGCAGTAAATGTAGGTGCTGGTACAATTACCTGCAATTATGACGGGGTAAACAAACACAAAACCATCATTGAGGATGGAGCTTTTATTGGTTCGGATACCCAGTTAGTTGCTCCAGTCACTGTAGGCGCTTACGCAACTGTAGGTGCGGGCAGTACTATCCGGAAAAATGTGCCTCCAGGGGAGCTGACGCTTACGGAATCAAGGCAGAAGACAGTTTATGGGTGGAAAAGACCGGTAAAAAAGGAATAATCCATTCTGATCAGCGCAGCGTTACCATTTTTATAAGCGAATTATTAGAAATCGGGGCGCTGCCCATCTGGCAAAAAACGCTAATTTTAATCCTTTCTGCATGTCCCAGGCTCAATCATACTGCAAAATCAAGGACTTCTTTTTTTCCAAATAAGCACAGAACCATAGAATAAGCGGTAGGGAAATCAGTGTCATGATTGATTTATAAAGCCAAACGTTAACGATTAAATTAATTATTTGCTCATAAGGGTAGATGCCGCCGAACAGCAAACAGTAGTCGATGAGACATAATAAAAAGTTCGAACAAAAATTTGCGATTAAAATACGCAGCGGGCGATGCAAATTCCACTTGGAGTGCTTCAAGTAATGAAGCAGCATCGCATTACTGATAAAGGCAATAAAGAGAGTCAGGGAGGCAGCAGGAAGCCTTGTCGGCATGATGTAGTTGTAAAAAGGATTCAAATTAAAGAAAGGGGGAGAGGGTAAGGCTACAATGCCCATTAATAATACATCAAAGGTAAATTGGGTCGCGATAAGGATCAGACATAATTTTAGATTGACGCGGTAACCCCATAACTCACCGAGAATAGTACTAATTACCAAAGTGATTGGAAAAAATAACGAACTTGCTGACAAGACCATATATTTATTTACAAGCGTTACTATCCTGTATTCACAAGCTAAACAAATAAGCATGACCACGATGGCTACACAAATGAAATAATGATAAAGGGGTAGTTCTTCACTGCCGCGAGCCGGAAAAATTAAATTCTCATACTTCAATAATACGGTGAGATAGAAAATGCCGATAAGGAGCAGTATTAACGAGGCAATCAAGAATGAATCGAGATAAATTTGTTTGAAATTTTGCAGATGAGTACCTGAAAATAAAAGAAAAAAGTCTAAGCCAAAGAAAAAAATCCCTCCCAAGAGCGCAAGGAGCATGCACTGTTTTGGTGTAGGCAATCCTTTACTGGATTTGGAATAGGCAAATAAATGAGGAAGGTAAAAACTAAGGGCAAATGCAATGGTGGTTGCAAAGAATTTTTTCGGGAGATCTTCAAAAATGATTTGATATACTGAATTATTATGCATGTATTCAGCGGGTGGTAAATTAATTAGCACATAAACGCCAATGCAAAATACATATAAAGTGATCAGAGAAATATTAAGCAAGTGCCTTTGTTCTTTAATAGTGCAATTTCTTAGTGCCAACAAATACAATCCAGTGACAAGTGGGCAAATTAAACCAATCACAGAAAACATCAGTCCCTGGATGGCAATGATTTTAAATGACACATTAATTAATAAAATGAGGGAAGTTATTACACTTAAGGTCAGAAACAAGAAACAGCGTGACCGCTGTGAAGGCAATGATTGATTCATATGTCTAGGATTTCCATAACTTTGCCTTGGCCTTTGCTGATAATTGCCTTGTAATGAACTAATTCGCGCGTAAATATAACACCATTGTATTTAAAATGGCAAGTAGTTGGCCAATTTAGCTAAATGAATAACCCAGCAGATAAGGGAACGCAACCGCAGGCAATTGCAGCGCAAGCAAAGGGATTAAAAAAACAGCATTACCTGCATATTTTTAATCCCCGTGATTTATTGGTTGTATTCCAGTGACGTTTCCTGGAGCGGTTGCGATGAAGAGTTTTCATCTATTTTAGCAGACGGATTGTTCACGAGCCTAGGCCTTTGTTTGGTAGTAAACAAGCTGTTTGCTGTGAGTATAGTCGAAGGTTTTTGAGAAATTAAACGCTTGGCATCGGTCACTGTTGTTGTTTTCGGAGTGGTTAACTCATTTGCTGAAGGTAAAACTCTGGTTTGAGACTCGGGAGGGAGCTCAATGATTTGGTTTGTTTCATGTAAACCCACTTTAGAATTTCCTTTTGCCAAGATTACCTCATAAGATACATTATTTCGCTCAAGCCATCTTTCGAGGGCGGTAACAAAATTCCAAAAATCTTCTTTTTTACTTAAAGATAATAGAAATTCAGACATTTTTATAGGCAACCCAAAACGATAGTTTAATAGCACCGGCAGAGTATATTTAACTGTAGCGGCAATTGCTGTAGGGGCTGTTGTTAATGTTTTTACCGGTTTTGCAGAATTCACAATCTTTAAAATATTCAGTAAATCATTGCGTAAGTCTGGCCAAAATTGCTTAATCACGGGATCATTGACTGCATTTTTGGGACTGTGAAACATACTTGGGATAATGAACTTTGCTGTTTTTTTAAAAAAACCTGGGGGTGTTACCTTAACTTGCTCTAAATCACTGTCAAGGATGCGGGTGAGAAAACGTAGGACGGTTGATAAAGGAAGAAAGGGTTTTGCACCTGGAGGCGGTTTAAAATCAATGGGGATTCTTTTCATCAAACCTGCAAATACGACATCGATAGCAAATCTTTTTGTCCGATCATAAATAACTAGGGGATCGAGAGGAATAGTATCTTTTGCGGAGCGGACTAACGGTAAGGACATGTGCGATGCAACATTGATGTGGGCTAAAAGTAATAAATGACGCAGTGTTCTGAGGTAGAGATATGGGGGTAGGCCTACAGTAGCTTCTAACGCCTGATCCATCAAATATGAAGTTCCAGTGTAGGCTAGACCCAAAGAGAGAATGGATTCGGATTTCATAGCCTTATGTCGTTCGCAACGTTCGGGGGTTGCCATACGAGTGATGTATTCACCATAAAAATAGATCGCCAAGACCCAGGCAATTTCCTCTCCATAAGGGAGAGAATAACTAATTGCCAACAGCATGAGATCATTAAAAGCTAATTGTATGGGTTCACGTAAGGAGCCTTTAAATTTACGTTTAAAATTGCACTCCTCTTCCACGCATAAGGTAGTTGGAGGCTGAGTGAGATTATTTTTGTGCTCATTAAAAGCGGATGAGCCTAGTGCATCAAGAACCAATGTATGGGGAATTAATTTAGATGCCTGTCTGTAGGTAATTCCCCAGGTCACATAATTCATTAAAGTTAAGGTAGGTTGAATCATATAGGAGGCCAACATTGCTGTTGGGTCTGCCGGGCGTAAATAATTCTGGATGGTGTTATTTGCATAATGTGCTGCAACAACAGGCAGGACATCATAAACAAGCATGTTTCCTGCACCTTTGACAATTTTCATCACTGGGGGGGTGACCACTGCAGGAATTGCTTCTCGTAAAGCTAAAAATTGTTCAACCACATAAAATGTTGAATTTGCTACATAGGCTACGGTTTGCGTGATTGGTACTTTATTCCAAATCCAGGTTGTCCCATTGCCAATTGATTTGGCTCCACCAACTACAGACGTCCACCAGTTCATAAGTTTGCTCTCCCTGCAACAACGAAATTTTATTGTATGAATAAAAAAATAGAAATGCCAGTCTTTTTCTCATGAAGCACAGGATCATTACATGTTGCTGTGATTCTATTACAATAACTTTGTCTAAAGACAAAGTGGGTTATTCTTTAGCTTTCAGTTCAACAATTCCAATATCATCGCTGATGAATTGTTTATTCCACGGTAAATCACGATAAGTTTGCCCTTTGTTGATCGGTAAAATAGGATATTTGATTACATCAAAAAAAGGTGAAAGATCAAAGTCGCTAGGAGTATAAAGACGAGGATTTCGGTGAATGAGTGAATAACCTTTTTTGTCCTTTTTGATCAGAGGTAAGATAGGATAATTTACTGATTGAAATACATGTGCAATCATTGAGGAGCATATATCCTCAGTGGGTTGCAACATATTATGCTGGAATAATGAGGAACGCCATCGACGCGGAAAAAAACTCCAGGGAAAAATAAAACGCGCCAGATCAAAAAGATGCCTTAAACTGTAATTTTTGCCAATTTTATGAATGGCGGCGGCAATCACTTTTTCCTTATCTTCGGCAAGAAGGGCAGAGGGTCTTAAAATGCGGATGTGGTCATTTTGGTATTCATCTACTGTGGATACTCTAGTCCCTTCCCCCAGCATGCTTTCTATGATGAGCTGGTCTGATGGCAAATAAGTGTTATTTTGTTGAATTAAATCCCGGAGTGAGGGATCGGTAATTTCTTCAAAACGTCCGATGTATAATGCCGCATGGGTCCAGGTACTTTCAGATATAAGACGAATAATATTTCCCATACGCGTATGACTTTCAACTAAAAGCACATCTCCGGGTTTTATTTCGTGAGTCATTTGCTTGAAATCGTAGAGATATGCTCTTTTAGCGACGTTGTCTTCTTTGGCTAAAAATTGATAAAATTTGAGTAAAATGAAGTTAGCAAAAGTTTTTTTACTGCGCTCTCTCATACCTGTTGTCCCTAACCAACGTTCTTTATTTCGTCCTGTTATGCATCATAAATTTTTTGATTTATATTCACAAAGATCTTGAATTATACACGTTTTGCAGTGAGGGTTTCGCGCCGTGCATACATATCGTCCATGTAAAACCAGCCAATGATGCGCATCTTTTAAAAATTCTGATTCTATATTTTTTATGAGGAGTTTTTCTACCTCGAAAGGATTTTTTCCTTTAGCAAGGCCTGTGCGGTTCGCTACCCTGAATATGTGGGTATCTACAGCTACCGTGGATTCACCAAAAGCTGTATTGAGGATCACGTTAGCAGTTTTACGGCCCACTCCGGGCAAAGATTCCAGTTTATCGCGTTGGGCGGGTACTCTTCCTTCATAATTTTTAACCAGCAATTCACAAGTTTTAATAATATTTTGCGCCTTGCTGTTATAAAGACCTATGGATTTAATATATTCTTTTAATTGTTCGAGCCCTAAATCAAGAATGCCCTGAGGGGTGTTTGCCACAGGAAATAATTTGGCGGTAGCTTTATTTACCCCAACATCAGTTGCCTGCGCCGAAAGAATGACGGCAATTAACAACTCAAAAGCGGAATGATAAATTAATTCAGTTGTGGGATGAGGGTTGTGCTCACGAAACCGTACAAAAATTTCTCGACGTTTTTGTTTATTCATGTTTTTTTGCTTTTACACGCGCCAATGCTTGTTGAATGTAATCTTGCTTGGCCTTGATATCATGCAGTTTATCATTTTTCAAAGCAAGCTGGCGTTTTGCTCTGTAGGCATGTTGTTTTTCATGCTCTTCACGCAATAATCGCGTTTGTTTTGCATGGAAGCGTTGCCGAGCCAGGTCTTTATCATAGGTTGTATCCGGCAAATCAACCATTTCAATACAATCTACTGGACAGGGGGCAACACATAAACCGCAACCAGTGCACTCATGGCTAATTACTGCATGCATCAATTTACCACTGCCAATAATTGCATCAACTGGACATGCTTTGATGCATTTGGTGCATCCAATACACTCTGCTTCACGAATGACCGCAACGGCAGGCGCCCGAGTATTTGTCTGTGCTTCTGTCAAATAAGGAGTGGGATCAATATTCAGCAAAGCACCTAAAGCTTTAACGGTAGCAACTCCTCCAGGAGGGCATTTGTTGATTGCGGTTATTCCCTGAGCCAGGGCTTCGGCATAGGGTAAACATCCGGAAAAATCACATTCGCCGCATTGAGTTTGCGGCAAAAGTGCATCTATATCTTTAACTGAGGCCATTGGACACCTGTTTGGATTGCTCCAGCATGGCTTGTATTTTTTCTTTTTCAACGCGCATCATTAGAGGCTGGAACGTATTGAGATTATGGTTTAATAAAGGGTGATCTATGGATTCCCAGGTCAGTGCAGTGCAATTCAAAAAGTCTTCTGCGGCTTTTGCCATCATCGGTAATACCGGTTTTAGGAAAGTCATCAAGATGCGGAATAAATTGATTCCCATAGTGCAAATGGCTTGTACTGCGGGCAAATGTTCTTCTTCTTTGGCTAAAACCCAGGGTTTATTGGTATCGATATACTGGTTCACTTTATCGGCACAATCCATAATGTGGCGAACAGCACGTGCGTAATCACGAGAAATGTATGCCTCCATGATTTGGGGACGCATTTCAAGCAGTTCTGCATACAGTTGAGGGGCGCTTAAATGATCACTGAGTCGATTTTCAAAGCGTTTATTAATGAAACCCGCGCAGCGGCTGGCAATGTTAACTACTTTCCCCACAAGATCTGCATTAATTCGATTCATAAAATCATCAAAATTCAAATCCAAATCATCCACGCGGCCATTGAGCTTGGCAGCAAAATAATAGCGCAGGTATTCCGGGTGTAAATGATGCAGATAGGTACGGGCCTCGAGGAAAGTTCCCCGTGATTTTGACATTTTTTGTCCATCAACGGTCAAAAATCCATGGGTGTAAACTGCTGTTGGCATCCTATGGCCGCTGGCAGCGAGCATGGCCGGCCAGAATAATGCATGAAAGTATACAATGTCCTTACCCACGAAATGATACAGTTCTGTAGTAGAATCTTTATTCCAAAATTCAGCAAAGGAGACATCGTGTTCATCACAGTATTTTTTAAAACTGGCCATGTATCCGATGGGGGCATCAAGCCAAACATAGAAGTATTTGTCTGTGGTTCCGGGAATAGGAAACCCAAAATAGGGTGCATCACGGGAAATATCCCATTGTTTTAATCCTGCGGCGAACCATTCATCCAGTTTATTGGCTACTTCAGCTTGCAGATGACCACTCCGGGTCCATTCTTTCAGCAGATCCTCATAACGAGGTAAATCAAAAAAGTAATGCTCTGAGTCTTTTTCTATAGGTTTGGCACCTGAAATGGCAGAAACCGCATCAATAAGATCAGTGGGTGAGTAGGTGGCGCCACAGACCTCACAGTTATCCCCATATTGATCGGGAGCACCACACTTGGGACAAGTACCTTTGACATAGCGATCGGGTAAAAACATTTGTTTTACTGGATCATAAGCTTGACGGATTGTTCTTTTAATTATCGACCCATTTGCTTGTAATGCCTCATAAATAGCCGAAGCCAAGGCCTGGTTTTCTGGGGAGTGGGTAGTATGATAACAGTCATAATCAATCGCAAAAGCTTTGAAATCGTGCTCGTGGCTGTGTTTTATTTCAGCGGTCAAAGCTTCCGGGGTAATTCCCATCTGCTCTGCTTTTAACATAATTGGCGTACCATGTGCATCATCCCCACAAATACTGATGCAATTAATGCCAGCCATTTTATGGGTACGTACCCAAATGTCCGTTTGAATATGCTCGACTAAATGTCCAAGATGTAAATGACCATTTGCATAAGGTAAGGCGCTGGTCACCAGCATTTTACGTTGTTTTGCCATTAGTTAAATACCTGCTTGTAAAAAATGACTGATTATAACGCATGTAAGCGGTAAATGCTGTAGCTTCCTCATTTATTCCACATTATTGTGAAGAGTGGATTTTAAGAAACTTAATGCTAATTAAGTTAAAGAAAAAATTCGCGCAAATAAAAACGCGGCCTTGGCCGCGTTTAATGGGTACTTTTGAGAAGTTTATTATTAGTTGTTACCAAACTTAAACTCTTGGGGAGCGTCTTGTTGTGGAGCATCTGTTGTTGGAACAAATGTCTGAGTAACAGGTTGTCTTGGAACTGGACTGCTGTAGTTAGTTGGTGCAGTAGCAGTATGAGGGAATTGCAGAACCTGAGGGGCATCTGTGGTTTGTAATTTGCTTGATGCGTAAGGATTTCCACCTTTCAGTTCAGGCTCAGCATCAGTTTGAGTTTTGGTTGGTGCCTTGCTTGCAGGGATAGAAGATGCCATTTTGCTTTTCAGACCTTTACAGCAGTCAGCAATCCAAGAAACAAAATTACCGACAGCAGCACCAGTATAGATTACAGCAGAGGTAGCAGCAGCAGCTAATCCAGCAGCAAGACCGATTTGTGCAAGAGCATTAGCACCAGCAACTGCAG
Organism: Fluoribacter dumoffii NY 23; assembly: GCF_000236165.1. Lineage (NCBI taxonomy): Bacteria > Pseudomonadati > Pseudomonadota > Gammaproteobacteria > Legionellales > Legionellaceae > Fluoribacter > Fluoribacter dumoffii. The sequence continues at coordinate 145,099 of NZ_CM001373.1, forward strand.
CAATAGACAGACCATAGACAGAGAAAGTAGCAACCGCAGTTAAAGCAGCAGGCCACAAGAATAAAGTAAGAGCAGCAGCACCAGCAACAGCTAAAGAAGCCCAAAATGCAGTGGCAATAGCTTGTTTGTGGTTAGCTAAAAAGTTTGCAGCTGAACGACTAACAGTCTTGATACCCTCAGCAAGCAAACCGATTAAACCGGGTTTGTTCTCCATTTTTGGGCGAGAGTATTGTCTACCGAATTCATTGTGTGTAGTAATTTGTGTATGGCCTAACACTGCATTAGCGATACCGCTGAAAGCATTGGCGGGTGCGTAAAAAACTTTTTTTGCAATATCTTTAAAACTCATAGTTTTCTCCAAGGTTATAAATCAGGGCGGATGATAGCAATGTTTTTGCTACATGTGAATCAAAAATGGTCAATTTGTTGTAACAAAAGTGTAAATTTATTTGATTTTTTAGTTTATTTAGTTTCATTCATGAACAATAAATTTGTTTATTGTGCTCATTGTATATTTTTCAGGCAAATATGTTTTCGACATGTTTCTCTTTTAATTAGATTCTTCTTAATATGTATCGTTTATTTGCGAGTTGAAGGGTAATATAAAGTAGGATCGGCAACCCCGGCTTCCTTAAAACCACGCCGTCTAAAAGTGCAGCTGTCACATTCACCACATGCTGCACCCGCCTCATTTGCCTGATAACAAGAAACGGTCAAGCTGTAGTCTACGCCCAGACTTACTCCTAACTGGATGGTTTGTGCTTTGCTTAAGTGCTGTAGGGGGGCATGAATGGAGAAGCGATTGCCCATTACCCCGGCTTTAGTAGCCAGATTGGCTAACTTTTGAAATGCTTCAATAAACTCCGGGCGGCAATCCGGGTAATGAGAATAATCGATTGAACTTGCACCAATAAAAATGTCTCTTGCGCCTATTGATTCTGCAAGACCTAAAGCCATCGCCAAGAAAATGGTATTACGGGCAGGGACATAGGTCACCGGGATCTCGGTGCTTCCCTCAAAGGCGGGGACTTCTATAGTTGAATCAGTCAGGGCAGAATTCTGGAATAATTCTGTATCCAAAGTGGCGATATGATGTTTTACCACATTATAATGTTTGGCAATTCGTTGGGCGGCATTTAATTCAAAAGAATGTCTTTGCCCGTAGGAAAAGCTGAGCGCATAGCAGGAAAAACCTTTTGCAGCCGCGAAAGCCAAGCAAGTTGTCGAATCCAGGCCACCAGAGAGTAAAACTACCGCTTTTTTCATGATATAAATTCCCAGGAATAATTGTGCCTATTTTGTAACTTTTCAATGAGTCCCGCAAATTAAATTTCTAAATCCCATTATCTTCTGACAGGATTGAAAACCTTGATCTGCAGGATTGCACGCCAGCTATTGCAAACAGGTTGGGGCTTTTTGCCCCGGCTGCTAAAAAAGTTACCTTTTTTTAGGCTAAAAATGCTGATAGAATGCGCAAATTATGCCATAACATGGAACTTTATGACGACTACTCTTTATCCTGTTATCCTCGCTGGAGGTTCTGGAACTCGTTTATGGCCGTTATCCCGAAAAAATTATCCCAAACAATTTTTGGCCTTAAATGGTGAGCTTTCCCTTTTGCAACAAACCGTAAAACGAGCACAGACTCTGGTAAGCACCCATCCCCTTATTGTGAGTAATGATGCCCATTATTTCCTTTGTCAGGATCAATTAAAGCATCTAACTCATTCGATGACTTATCTGCTTGAGCCTTGTGCCCGCAATACAGCCCCGGCAATTGCCTGCGCCGCGCATTATTTATCCCAAATAGCAGGTCCTGATGCAATCATGTTGGTTCTTCCATCAGATCATTGGATTGCAGATGATAAAGCATGGAAAGAAGCTATGTTGACTGGAGCGCAATTTGCGGCAGCCCATCAGGCGTTAGTCACTTTTGGAATTGAGCCGGATAGTCCTAAAACCGGGTATGGTTATATAGAGGCAGGTTCACCCTTGACAGACAAAGTGCGACAGGTTTTAAGTTTCAGGGAAAAACCCGCACTTACCTTGGCGAAAGAATTTATTACCAGCGGAAATTATTATTGGAATAGCGGCATGTTTGTGTGTCGAGCCGGGGTTTATCTCCAGGAGTTGGCTGAATATCAACCTGATATTTATCATTTTAGTCAGCAAGCTGTGCTAAAGGCCCAGCATCATCATGATTTTTTACGGCTTGATTTAGAATGTTTTTCGCGCTGTGAGGCCGAATCTATTGATTATGCGATTATGGAAAAAACAAATAAGGCTGCAGTAATCCCCGTTTCGATGCAATGGAGCGATTTAGGGTGTTGGTCTGCAGTAGCTGATGCCAATACACCCGATCAAGACGGAAATACGATGATGGGTAAAGTAATTGCTCAGCAAAGTAATAACTGCCTGATTCACAGTACAGATATCCTGGTTACCGCTATTGGAGTTCAGGATCAAATTATTGTGGCCACCCAGGATGCTGTTTTAGTTGCCGACAAGCAGTATTCGCAGCAAGTTAAGGATTTGGTTAACTCTCTAAGTAAAGAACACCATCAAGTAACCCAGGATCATCAACGGGTGTCTCGGCCGTGGGGATATTATGAAATTTTAGCCGAGGGTGCTTCATTTAAAGTCAAGCGGCTGATGGTGAAACCAGGAGCTCGTTTATCCTTGCAGATGCATCAGCACCGTGCTGAGCATTGGGTGGTTGTTTCCGGAAAAGCAGAAGTAATTAATGATACTCAGACCATTTATTTATCGGTTAATCAATCCACTTATATAGCGCAAAATACACTTCACCGCTTAAGTAACCCCGGAAATGAACCTCTTTATGTGATAGAGGTGCAAAGTGGTTCTTATTTGGGAGAAGATGATATCAAGCGTTTTGATGATATTTATGCACGCGAACTTTCCTAAAATCAATTACTGTCGGGTCATAATGGAAAAAGGATGTATCTTTTATCATAGGGTTTTATGGCGATGACTCGGCTTTCAGTTAATTACCTATCAAATAACTTTATTATACGAAAATTTTAGTTTCAATTGTGTAAATCAATGTATGCACATCTTGTTTTTAAAATTAGTGCTATGTTATAAAAAAGAACATCTTATTTTTTTACTGTGATTAAAATGAATTAGTCGCCAGAATTCATGAACACAGAGGTGGCATTATGGCAACGAGCAGCTCAATTCTTCAATCCTTTCTTCGCGATTCATTAAAAGAAAAACGAAATATTGTTGACTTGAGTTTTGACGAGTTGCTTGCATACAGCAGAGCTCGATGTGGTCTTATCGAGATCAAGCCTGATCTGGTTGATTTTGACGATGTTGATTTTAATACCCTTAAAGACCTGATCAAAGATGATCATGCAGTCGTTTTACAAAATGAAACGCTTTTCTATGTTGATCTCAAAAAACAAAAAATTAGCCTGCTGAAAGAACCCCAAGAACCAGAAACTGATGCCAGGAAAAATACTCCTGAATATACTGAATATCTTAAATCTCCTGAATACCGTCAATATCTGCGCGATCAAACTCATTATAATCGATTAATAAATTCGGCGTCAGAAGCCTACAAACGAATTGGCGGAAAGGAGCTTGATTATATTAGGTCGGCTACGGGGCGCGCTTTTGCGAGTCGCCGTAGTGATGATTTTCTTCCATCATTAGAGTTTTATTTAGGGATATTGGATAATGCTGATCCCGTCTTGTTTAAATACTTGAGTCCGGCACAAAAAGAACAGTTAATATTTGATTTAAGAATTACTGCCTTGCTTTTGGCAGCACAACAAAAACATGAAATAGATTATAAAAAGACAGAAAATAAAAATAAATATGACCAACATCTTTCCCGATGTTTGCGATTCCTCAAAGAGTTCGATCCTGTTTATCAGGAACGACTTAAAAAATCTCCGGAACTCGCTGAGGTCTCCGATGCGCAACCTTTAAAATATATGGGCATTCCGGTGGGTCAATTGTTGGCCGAAAATATAGCTGATTTGTCAAGTGGTACCACCAAAACCATTCGAAAATATATGGATGCCCTAAATGAGAAACGATTGTATTGGGTATGGGGCTCATCTTTAATAAAAACGTTAATTAGCCTGGTTCCAGAGGATAAGTTTTATCAAAAACAAGCAGCTGGCACGATTAAAATGCCGGATCCTTATACTGGGAACCTAAGCTGGATTTTATATTATGCCCGCTTTTTTATGAATCTCGCTTTATTACTCAGACATACCATTAGAGGACCATGGATGAGTGAGGAAGAAATAAATACCCCCTGGCAAGAGCGCTTCCTGACCCAATGGTCTAACAGGAAATTCATTTTATTAAATGATTCCATCTGGGGAACGGCTAATTTAGCCTGTTTTTTCTGGCTGACTGGAAAAAGCGTATTGGGTACTGCAGGAGATGCAGTTACCCTCGCACTTTTAGCTTTTGATACCCTCATAAGCATATGGGATTTTGCCGAGCAATCCACAAAACATACCAAAGCCATGCAGCAGTATGAAGAAGATTTACAAAGATTGACCAGGCAACTGCACCAGTTACAAAATAAAGGAGTACTTCAGGAAGATGAGCAGAAAGCTAAACGTCAACTAGAGATGCAAATAAGCACATTAAGACGTGAAAAGTTACAGTGTGAAAAAGATTGGCAGCTGCAAAAGGCCTCCTTGATCGTTAATATTGCTTATGCTGTGGGCTTAATGGCGGCTTTTTTTGTTTTAACGATGCCCTTCATGCCTATAGCCGCCCCTGCTTTAGCTACCATGGGTATTGTCGGGGCGGTACTTTGTTTTGCATTGACGGTTATTTATAACGCAGCCAAGGGCGGTTTGGAGCTTTATAAAACCTATAAGACAATACAAGACCAAAAACAGGATGCTGAGGACAAAATTGAAGGGTTAATTAAATTATTAAAAAATAAGAACGATCTGGAAGCAGATGAAAGAAAATTACTGTACCTGGAAATTAGAAAATGCCAGGCAGAAACTGAATATCAAAAACAGACAATGATCTATCAATCAGTCAATTTAGCACGAAATATATTTATACAAGCCCTTGTTCCTGCAGTCGTTTTTGCCAGTTTAATGTTTGTGCCTTTGGGGATTGGTATAGCGGTGCTTGTTGCTGCGGTAGCGCTGGCGATTGCTTCTCAACTTCTTGTGGATGGCTGGTTCAAACCTAAGGAAAAAAAGGAATGGGAGTTTGATGAGACTGAGTATAATCAGTTCTGTACGGAGATTTTAACACCGAAACCTCAAAAAACGGAACATTCTGGACTTTTATCTTGGTGGGGCAAAAAATCGGACGAAAAGGAACGTTTATTGGAAAATAGGGATGATCAAAGCGATATTCCCGATAATTTTATTCCGACGAAATAACTTTTGCTTTTTTTCCTAATGCTTTGTACCTCGATTAGCGCAGTTAATCCGGGTACAGCCTCCTGTAAGGTTTCTGCAGGCAGATAGACCCCCGACATAAATAACCTTTTATTTTCAATTTCTTAATCATGGATTTCCTCCTCTTCTTATGTATAATGTTCAAAAGAAGCCTGGTTGGAGTGTCTTGATGCGAAAGCTCACTACCCTGTTGTTGCTTGTATTTTCTGTCAACGTTGTCGCTTCTGTAGAATTCGGCGATGCCTGCGATTTGCAGGCGGGAATCTCCGATTCTTATGTTCTTGCTCTCAGTTCGCAACCTGGTTTTTGTCAAACTTACGGATATGAAGCTGGCAAGCCAGAATGCATGCATTTGCCTAAAAACTCCTATCAGGCCCACCATCTCACCTTACATGGTTTATGGCCTAATCAGTATTCCTGTGGCCAACGATACGGATTTTGCGGCGTGAAACAAAAATCACATCACTGTGCGTATCCCCCCTTAAATTTATCATCTCAGGTGTCTGAACAATTAAAAAAAATGATGCCCAGTTATAATTATGGGAGTTGTCTGGAACGTCATGAATGGAACAAGCATGGGAGTTGCCAGCTTTTGTCGGCTGATGAGTATTTTTCCTTGGCAATGCGTTTGGCGGAAGCTGCCGACCATTCGGTTTTGGGAGAATATATAACTCACCACCAAGGACAAAAGGTACCGTTAAGCGTTTTGCGAGAGATGGTGGTGCAAACATTTGGTAAAAAGAATTCGGGAAAAATTTATCTAGGCTGCAGAAATGGTATCCTGGTTGATGTCTATATTCAGCTACCGGCATTAATTCCCTTTAATGAATCTTTAGAGTCTCTGGTCGATGCTGCTCCAGATTCTCCCGTGAATGATACCTGCCCTGCTCAGGTATTGCTTTCCAATTTTAATAAAGGGTCCTGGTATTAAACTGCATTGGATAGTGCCCAAATTTCCAGGGCTTTAAATAGTTTATGGATGATAAGACTTGTCAATAGCGCAGGCCTTATGATCGACCTTGCACATTGTTGGAACTTACTCTAATGTAGAGGAATTATTGAACCAGGAATGAAATCTATGCAAAAGCGGTGTTACTTATTGATTCTGATTGTCTTTTTTTTAACTGCTTGTGCGCATCATATGCCCCGCAATAAACCTAATGCTTCTTTGCCGCCAGCAATAAAGACGAAACAAGCCAGGCAGGTTGCAGCTTTTAATCAGGTGGTCTTGCAAGGACAACTCAACGTCACTTTGCATACAGGATATAAAAAGCCGCAAGTGATTTTATCAGGTGACGCTCGTGATTTAGCTGCAATTAAAACAGAGGTAGTACACAACACATTACATGTGACTCTGGGTAAAGGATATCCTTCCCATGGTCCTGTATCTGTTGATGTCAGAGGTCAGTTCCTCAATCGCTTAATGGCTCAAGGCGTGCCTTTAATTACTGGAAACCAAATACATACCAGTGTGTTGGATGTTTATTTGGTCGATACCGGAAGAGTCAGATTAGGTGGATCAATTGGCTTGCGAGTGCTGGATATCAAAGGGAAGGGCAGCCTAACCCAAATTGGGGGCATTTCCAGCCAAAACTTACAGATTCATTTACAGGGAAGCCCGAAAGTTCAGCTTGAGGGAGTTGCCAATTTAGCCAACTTAACGATGTTTGGAGATGCCTGGCTCAGTTTGTATTGGGTTAAGACGGATACCTTGACTGTACGCGCAAAGCAGAAATCGACGATCCAATTGGCTGGGGCAGTAAACAGGCTGGATGTTGAGCTCTGGGGAAATGCACGATTTAAAGGGCGTTATTTACGTGCACAACGCAGTTTTGTAAGGACACACGGTCATTCTGTTGCAGAAATTTCAGTAGCGAAACATCAAAGTAACCTGGCCACTGACGCAAGTGATATCTACTATTTTAATCTTCCCAATACCCGGGCAGACTTTATGGCTTTTGATGGTTCGGTATTGGATATGCGCGAGTGGAATCAGGCTGAGCTGAAAGATTTTACTCGCTACAACAAACAATTTCCTTAATCTTGCACTAACCCTCGCCTCAAACTCCCCACTTATAGTGGGGAGAGGTCTTTCATTCCCTCTTGGGAATATTTTACCTTCTCCACTTCAAGGCAGATAAGAAGCCTTAAGTGCAATTATCTGCCCTTATTTACTTATCCGGGAACGAGGCTCTTTTCTTCTCTTTATGAGATCCATATTGGTTGATGCATTGCGTAATTTGTTCCAGATCGTTATCCAGGGGCAAAACATGTGCCGAGTTTTCGAGCCAGTGTATGGTTGTATTTGGCGTATGAGAAAACATTTTTTCTACTTCTACTGAGGCAACAACGGTATCCTGCGCGCCAAGGAATAGATCGACCGGGCAAGTAGGTGCTACCCAAAGGTATTCGGAAATCATGGTAAACAGTTCAATAAGTGCGGGAATGGGAATTCTTCTGAATGATATTTCAGCATATTGATTAGTTAGCATATTACCTGCTTGACCACGTAGCTCACAAAATCCCAACTTTTTAAGTACAGCAAGCAATTTTAGATTCTTATAAATATTCATTTGTAGTCTTAAGGCCGGTGCTAAAAGGAACATATGGTTGAAGCGGAACGTTGTATTTAGCTTGCAGGCCAGCAGCCCCCCCAGAGATAGCCCCAGAATATCCACTTTTTGATATTCCTTAAACAAGGTTTCACATTCTTTCATGGCACAATTTAACCAATCTGCGGCTGTGGATTGGGCAAAAGCAGTAATGCTTTCGGCATGTCCGGGTAATGCAGGACAAACTAATGCATCATAATGATTTAATTGAGGTATCAAGTAGCGATAAACCGCGGGAGAGGAAGTAAATCCGTGTAAAAGCAACAGAGCATGCTTTTTGTGTGTTCCTCGCTGATGAAATGGTTGGAGAAGTGCAAAATCTTCTTTTTTTAAATCAAGCAGTTGTTTGCCCCGACGCATATAGCGAAAATCATTCTGATTTATCATTATAGTATTCCATTTTATTACAGTGTTATTTTGCAAAATTAGTGTAAATTCTGGGTGAATATAATTCACCAGTAATTAATCCTGTTAAGATTTAGTGTATCTGAAAAATTTAAATCTGCGCTATTTATTTAAAGGCAATGTTCCTTTCAATGTGCTATCTTATATATAATAGGTGCAGATATTATAGAGGTTAAGACAATGGGTACTGAAAAGACTGAACCTACGAGCACAACACCAGGAACTACTACTCCTGGTCAATCTGTTACACCACCCACTCCACCACAACCACAGGTTATCACTCCTGAGATTTCTGATGGACCCAAGCCCAATGCAAAGGCTAAGGATGAAGGAAAAGCTCAGCAAGAGCCAGAACCCCTTAAACCGTTTAAACCCAAGCCTACATCCGAAGATGATGAGAAAAAGAATCCCATGGTGAAGTTTAATGAGCAGCTGGGTGAAATGGTTGCTGAAATTAATGGCGACATAAATAATGCCCTGAAAGGGGTCGCTCAAAAAGGTTTGGACAAAGTAAAAAACTCAGAGATAGGGAAAGCTCTAGGGGGGTTGTCAGATGCTATAGGTGCAAAGAAAGACGAGCTCCAAAAAGCAATTTCCGATCAAATTGATTCCAAGCTAGACGATTTCAAGAAGACACCCGCTGGTCAAGCAGTTACGAAATTCATGGACACTATGAGTTCTGTTAAAGATACCGTGACTTCTGTACCTGACAAAATTAACCAGGGAATTGTGGGTGCTATAGAAAAAGCCACTGCCGCAGTAAGTAATATTGGCAAGAAGGAAAATCTTGATCAAACTGTTGAACTAAAAGACGTTGCAATGGATGAGAAGGTTTCAATTAAGGATACAAAAGAAGACGAAATTGAAAAAGATGAGGAAATGGATGTAGAAAAGCAAGAAACTCAGGAAGACGTAGATGCGAATAATGAACAAACATTCTCTGAGGTTGAGGAAGAGGTTCAAGATTTTCAACTTGATGGACCTCCAGATAGTAGTACAACTCCTAGTCTTTTAGCAGAACAATCAGTGGGATCCATAGAAAACTACGATACGGTTGCTCCTTCAACTACACCCAGTGTATCCAACGCGCCAACAGAATCGATGGAAGAAGAAGTCACTTCAACAGTAAGCAACACTATCTAATGCGTTAAAAAGCACTTAAATAAGCGGTAACCTGGAATTCCTAAGAATTCCAGGTTACGGCGCTCACCTTTTCTAAACGATTAATTTCCGCTCAATAATTTATGAGGTAGGCTTTCCAGGCGGCCGGCTTGGGTGACAACTACATAATTTAATTTACGCTGCAATTCACTAATGGTATCCGCGCCAGCATAGGTTAGTCCTGATCTTAATCCGCCTACAATGTCGGCAATAATTGCATCAGGATTTTCTTTAAAGGGTACTTCAGTCGCTACGCCTTCAGCAGTTTTCCATTCATGCATTTGACCCAAGAAATTTTCCTGGGCTTCTTTGGAAGCCATTCCGCGGTAACGCTTTACTTTGGTTCCATCTTCCTTCTGAATGACTTCCCCAGGCGTGGGAGAAGTTCCTGCTAACATGCCGCCAATCATGACAAAATCGGCACCAAAGGCTAGGGCTTTAACTATATCGCCGGAGGTTCTAATTCCGCCATCAGCGACAATAGAGCGATCGGAACGGGAACAATCCTGGATGCAGGTTAACATGGGGACCCCAAAACCGGTTTTAATTCGAGTACTGCATACCGAACCTCCACCAATACCTGCTTTTATAATGTCTGCACCACAGGACGCAAGATAATCTGCTCCAGCATAGGTGGCGACATTACCCGCCATAATGCACCGGTCAGCAAGTATATGGCGTAAGCTTTTTAGAGTTTTACCCACATATTTGGCATGCGCATGGGCCACATCCACACAAAAATAATCAGCACCTGCATCGCGTAATGCTTCCGCGCGTTCCAGTTCTGCAGCAGTACAGCCAATAGAAACAAAAACTTTATTTTGGCACTTTTTAAATTCGGCGATGTTATCCTCGATGCTCATAAAACGGTGTAAGGCACCCATGGCGCCTTTAGAGCCCATGAAATTAGCCATCGCACTTTCTGTAATCGTATCCATATTTGAACTGATTACAGGGAGCTCTAAGGTTAACTTTCCTAACCTGTCCGTGCTGGTAGTTTCCACTACTCTTCTTGATTCGTGGTGGTTGTATGAGGGAACAAGGAGAACGTCATCAAAAGTGATGGCATGATCAGTCATGGTAAATCCTTAAAGTGCATACTATAAATGCTCTGCAGCATAAAATGCAAGCCTTGAGCGTTCTCCACGGGTTAGGCTCATGTGCGCACTATGCTCCCAATTTTTAAAGCGATCTACGGCAAAAGTTAAACCTGATGTTGTTTCACTTAAATAAGGCGTATCTATTTGTTTGATATCACCAAGGCATATAATTTTTGATCCGGGACCTGCACGGGTAACCAACGTCTTAATTTGTTTCGGGGTTAAGTTCTGCGCTTCATCAATAATGATGTAACGATTTAAAAAGGTGCGCCCGCGCATAAAATTTAATGAGCGAATTTTAATTTTGTTTTGCAATAAATCCTGGGTGGCCCCGCGTCCGAAACTGCCTCCCACTTGGGAACTGTGTAAAACTTCCAGATTATCCATTAATGCTCCCATCCATGGTGTCATTTTTTCTTCTTCAGTACCGGGAAGAAAACCGATGTCTTCACCGACAGGGATGGTCACCCGTGTCATTAAAATTTCTGTGTAACGGTTTTCGTCCAAGACCTGGGTTAGGCCTGCAGCAATCGTGAGTAATGTTTTTCCGGTTCCCGCAGGCCCTTGTAAGCTTACAAAATCAATCTCGGGATCCATGAGCAAATTCAGGGAGAAATTTTGCTCACGGTTTTTCGCGTGAATTCCCCAAACAGAATGCTTGGTATAGTCACGGACTAGCTGAATTACTGCATGATCACTTTCCAATTTTTTTACGATGGCCTGAAATTGATCATCTTCAGTGCTAATGCAGTCATTGGGATTCCATTGCTGAATTAAGGGACCAGTTACTTTATAGAAAGTCTTACCGCTTTCTTGCCACGATCCCATATCTTTAGCATGGGTATCCCAGAAATTGTTATCGAGAATGTGCAAGCCTCTGTGTAGGAGGTTAACATCGTCAAGTACCTGATCACTGTAATAATCTTCGGCAAGAATTCCTAATATTCCTGCCTTGATCCGCAAGTTGATGTCTTTAGATACAATAATTACTTGTTTTTTTCCGGCATATTTTTTTTGCAATCCCAAAGCTGTAGCAAGTATTGTATTATCTACTTTATGTCCTGGAAGAGTAGAGGGGACAACCTGGTTGAATTCGTCAGTTTGAAAAAAAAGTTTGCCGCTGCACTTTTTTTTATCCGAGTGCAAATAATTGGGTATGGACAATCCCGAGACGATCTGTTCGTGGGTGGCGTTACTCATGAGTTCCACCAACATACGGTTGGTTTGCCGCACGTTGCGCGCTACTTCCGATGTACCCATTTTATGATTGTCTAATTCTTCCAAAACAACCATTGGTAAATAAATATCATGCTCTTCAAAATGATAAATGGCGGTGGGGTCATGCATTAAAATATTCGTATCCAGTACAAACAGCTTCAGACGGGTATTACTATTATCCATAAATTCACCTTGTGATTAAAAACATATAGCCCTGAGGGAAGCCAAGCATCACCGCCATCAAGTTTAAGCCGCTGTTGATAAACATGTCATCCCCGGATCAATTCTTACTGAATTTCAAAGTCGCTTTAAGAACGGTTTACCGTATGCGGATATGACAAGAATTGCTAAAAATTAAAGGCAGTGCGGCTTTATTTTCACCTCAGTTACAATTATTTGATTGCTTCCTTCATTCTGCTTAGGGGATGCGACTCAGTCAAGAATAATATTTTTTTATATCCATTTACTACAGTGCAACAAAAAAGCATATTGATTTCATCTTGGTCGGATGCGCAATGCTCGCCTTGCTTTCCATGCTGTGCTTTGCAAGCACTAGGAACTCTTTGGGACTTTATCGGAAAGCATGCAAAACAAAGTGGATAGATATATTTTATTTTAGAGCGCTGAGCACCTGCTCCACATGCCCTTTGACATTTACTTTACGCCATTCGTTTATTAATTTCCCTTGGGGATCAATAAGGAAGGTGCTGCGTTCAATTCCACGGACTTGTTTTCCATACATGGATTTCATCTTGATTACATCAAATAATTGACATAAGACTTCCTCTGGATCGCTAATCAGTTCAAAGGGAAAGTTTTGTTTGGATTTAAAATTCTCATGCGATTTTAGGCTGTCTCGAGAAACTCCAAATATTTGGGTATTTAATTTTTGAAATTGGGGATAGGCATCACGAAAATCTTGTCCTTCTGTGGTGCATCCTGGGGTTGAATCCTTAGGATAAAAATAGAGGACGACATATTGGCCTCGATAATCGCTCAGTCGAGCATTGAGTCCGCTCGTTGCTGTGAATGCAAAATCGGATATTAAGTCACCTGTATTCAATTAATCTCTCCCTGTTTTTTTCATTAGGCGCGAACGGTCTCTTTGCCATTCCCGATCTTTAATGGTGTCACGCTTGTCATGCTCTTTTTTCCCTTTGGCCAGCGCAATTTTAATCTTTACATTATTTTTTTTCCAATATAAAGAGAGTGGAACTATGGTGTAACCTTGACGTTCGACGCTGCCAATGAGGTGGTTTAACTCCTTTTTATTTAATAAGAGTTTCCGGGTACGTATTGGATCAGGAATAGAATGCGTGGATGCGGTTATAAGAGGGTTAATCTGAGCACCAAGCAAATAAGCTTCCCCGTTTTTAATGATAACATGTGCGTCAGATAAATTTATTTTCCCTGCGCGCAAGCTTTTCACTTCCCAGCCTTCAAGAACAAGGCCTGCTTCATATTGATCTTCAATGAAATAGTTGAAGCCTGCTTTTCGATTCAACACAATGGTTGAATCGGATTGTTTTTTATTTGTCATAATTATTCTTTGACGCGATCGTGTTTGTAATCAAGTGGTAATTGAGGATAAACCCGATTTAATTGATCATCAACAGCCACCCGATTATCGAAAACAAAGCATTGTCCTTCCCAAAGCGATTTTTCTTTTGGCATTTTTTCAATATAATTGAGAATCCCATCATGGAGATGAAACACATTTTCAAAACCCAAATCCTTTAAATAGGCAGTGGATTTCTCACAACGTATCCCGCCAGTGCAAAACATTGCAATTTTTTTATCTTTTTTATCAAGCAAATGTTCACGCACATATTCTGGAAAATCACGAAAGTTTTCGGTGCTGGGATTGACGGCATTTTTGAATGTGCCTAATTCGAATTCGTAATCATTACGCGTATCAATTAAAACCACATCCGGATCCTGAATTAATTGATTCCACTCTTCAGGCGTCAGATAGGTTCCTGCCTTTTTCAATGGGTCGATATTTTTTATACCCATAGTCACAATTTCTTTACGAAGTTTGACCTTGGACTTTTCAAATGGATTTTCATCATCGAATGTTTCTTTGAAACGAAGATCAGCCAAACGCTCATCCCCATGAATAAATTCATAGAATTGATCCATTTGCTCTCGGGAGCCTGCAAAACTTCCATTGATTCCTTCAGCAGCTAAAATGATCGTTCCTTTTATTCCAATTTCATGCATTTTGGCAAGCAAAGGTTCGCGCATGGCTTCAAAATCTTCCAGGGAAACGAATTTATAAAATGAAGCAATCACTATTTTTTTCATGGTACTACCTGAAATAAAAACAAAAATAATCGGCAAAAATTACCATTTACACAGAATTTAATCAATAGACCTTAATTAAATACACTCCATGCTGCGTTTAAATATTAAACAAAATTAACTAAATGCGTTGACAAAAACTAACCAGCGATCATACTGTTATATACCAAAGCCCCTGTGTTTTTTTTCATTCTGCAGGCTTTATAAGGAGATAATATGGCACGTTACAATCGGAAGTTGCGTTGGTTCTTTATCTTTTGTTTCTTTGTTCCATTCATGAGTTTTGCCGCTACCCCAGTAAAAACAATGGTTGTTTTTGGCGACAGTTTGTCGGATACAGGAAATACTACCCATTTACTTAAAAGTTTACGCCAAGAAGAAGATCCTGCTTTTCTAGTAGCACCTTTTAAAGTATTTGTACTTAACAAGATGGTTGAGTTTGCAGAAGAATACTATGTACCGCAGATGGTTTTAGATTCAGGAATCGCAGTGGTTACTGATTTTTTCGATAACCAGCTGGCCCCTTATATCGCCAATTTGGTTAGCAAAATTAAATTAGTGCCAGTATTACCAGGAAAACCTTATTGGAATGCACGTTTCTCTAATGGGCAGGTGTGGAATGAATATTTAGCGAAAATGCTTTCCATTTCCCCCGCAGATGAAGAGGTTTATTTAAATCGGGCTTTTGGTGGAAGCTGGACCGCAACTTATGATTACCAGTTGACGGTATGGAATTTGATTCGCCACCCATTAGGAACAATCAAAAATCTGATTGTAGGCAAGTTGGTTCCCCCAAGCCTGGGATTAACCGTTCAAGCGTATTTACTGGAGCATCCAACCCTCAGTAATGAAACCGTGTTTTTCATTTTCTCGGGAAGCAATGATTACATTAATGTCCTGTTCTTTGAAGATAATTACAACACTGAGGTGATGAGTACCTATGTAGATAATGTCCTATCCGGTGCCGGTTCTGCGGTGATGAAATTAATGCAGGCAGGTGCACGCCGTTTTGTAATTATGGGTCTGCCTCATATAGGGGATACACCACGTATGGTGCACACCACGGATAGAGGGGTCTTGAATAATGCAATTGATATGCATAATGAGCGCCTGCAAAACCGCATGAAAGAATGGGAAAAAATTTATCCTGATGCGAATTTCCTCTATATCGACATGGGGGATTATTTGTCACAAGCTTTAAAAAATCCGGAGAATTATGGATTTACCAATACCACTGAAGCATGTATTGATGTGAAGCTTCCAATGTATGATTCATTCCGTAATTCACCTTTCGCGAATAACTTTGTATTACGCTACGCTCAAGTCCTGCAGTACAGAGATGCAAGCTTTGCCGCCGGAGACAAAAACTATCAGGTGTGTGATACACCGGATACTTACTTGTTCTGGGATGAAATCCATCCAAGTACCCGAGCTCATGGATTGCTTGCTTTTGAAGTATGTAAGGCGATGAAGTACCATGGATATGACGTAACCTGTCAAAATCCTATAGAATAGGTGGGTTGCCGCTAAGGTATTTTGTAACGTAGCCTGGGTGCCGGAATGTCTGTCACCCGGGCTTTCTTTTGCAATTCCTTTTTGGCTGTCTTTCGCACTTGATTTTATTAGGATAATTTACGCTGGCATCCTCTCTAACTCGTTACGAATTCATGTTAGTGATTTGTATTTGTTTGTGGCATAATTGCCCTTTTTTTATTGATATATCGTTCATGTGCGGTTGTTGAAACGAGGAGCAGGTTTATGTGTGGGATTATGGGGGCTGTATCTGAAAGGGATATCAGTAAAATTTTACTGGAAGGATTACGCCGTTTGGAATATAGAGGTTATGATTCTGCCGGCATTGCAGTAATTGATAATCAAGAACAATTAAAACGCGTACGTATCCAAGGTAAGGTACAGAACCTGGCTAATGCGATGGAGGAAACAGCAATCGCGGGTCATACGGGTATTGCTCATACTCGGTGGGCAACTCATGGCAAACCTTCGGAACAGAATGCTCATCCGCACCTGTCTCATGGACAAATTGCATTAGTGCATAATGGAATCATTGAAAATCATGAAAAATTACGTCATGAATTAATGATGAAGGGATATGAGTTCACTTCTGAAACCGATACAGAGGTGGCTGCACACTTAATTCATTATTATTACCAACAAAGCAACAATCTGCTCGATGCAGTTACCACTGCAGCCGGGGAAATGGAAGGAGCTTTTGCTTTGGGGGTTATCCACCAACATCGACCGATGGAACTTGTTGCCGTGCGCAAAGGCAGCCCGTTGGTTATCGGCCTGGGGATAGGAGAGAATTTTATCGCCTCTGATGCTTTGGCATTAAAATCTTTCGCCCAATCGGTAGTCTATTTGGAAGAAGGTGACAGTGCCCTTATTACCTCCCAAAGTGTATTAATTTATGATTCCTGTAAAACGCTTGTTGAACGCCCTCTCCATCCTTTGACGAGTAGTGCTGAAACTGTAAGTAAAGAACCTTATCGGCATTTTATGCTCAAAGAAATTTTTGAACAATCCAAGGTATTTACGGATACCTTGGAGGGTCGGGTAAATAGTCTTGAAGTACTTAGGTCCAGCTTTGGTGACCGGGCTTCCCATATATTTCCAATGGTGAAGCAAATCCATATTGTTGCTTGCGGTACCAGTTACCATGCTGGCATGATTGCCAAATATTGGCTTGAATCTTTGGCGGGATTGCCCACCCAGGTTGAAATCGCCAGTGAGTATCGTTATCGGGATGTTGTAGTCCCTAAAGATACTTTATTTATTACCGTCTCCCAGTCCGGCGAAACCGCAGATACGCTCGCTGCCTTGCAAAAAGCAAAAAGTTTGGGCTATTTAGCCACTTTGGCTCTATGTAATGTGGCAACAAGTACCCTGGTACGAGAGGCGGATTGTGTTTTTCTAACTCGTGCCGGAGTTGAAATTGGCGTGGCATCTACTAAAGCATTCACTACGCAATTGGTGGCCTTCTTGATGTTGTCTGCGGCTCTTTGCCATGATGAACGAGCCAAAGAAGTCTTAAAACAACTGCAAGAACTACCCGCATGCAGTGAACGTGCATTACAGATGAATGAAGAAATCGAAGAACTTGCTTCTCTGTTTGTTAATAAAGCCCATGCTTTATTTTTAGGACGCGGCGTTCAATATCCCGTTGCCCTTGAGGGTGCTTTAAAATTGAAGGAAATTTCCTACATTCACGCCGAGGCATATCCCTCCGGAGAGTTGAAACACGGTCCCTTGGCTTTGGTTGATGAAAACATGCCAGTGGTTGCTGTGGCGCCTAATGATGAACTTTTGGATAAGTTAAAATCAAATTTACACGAGGTAAGTGCTCGTGGCGGGCAGTTATTTGTTTTTGGTGACAGTACACAAAACTGGCAAGCTCATGGTACCCATTTAATTAAAGTTCCATACTGTGGATTATGGTTGGCTCCAATTATATATACGATTCCATTGCAGCTGTTGGCTTATCATGTTGCTGTTGCTAAAGGTACCGATGTGGATCAGCCACGTAATCTTGCCAAATCAGTGACTGTTGAGTAATAATGTGGCGGTTTTTTAAACGAGTTACCCAGCACTATTCCTGTGGGATTTAGGGTTGGGAAATCAATTGTTATCTATTTATGTTTTACGGGGATGTAAATGACTCAAGAGATGTTGGGATTAGCTGCGATTATTGCGCAAGAGCTTAAAGTTAAACCAGCGCAGGTAGAAGCGTCCATTCGTCTGCTTAATGAAGGGGCAACTGTTCCATTCATTGCTCGTTATCGCAAGGAGGCAACCGAAGGTCTAGATGATGTACAACTACGCTTTATTGATGAACGCGTACATTATTTACGTGAATTGGACGAGCGTCGTGCTGTCGTTTTGCAGTCTATCCGCGAGCAGGAAAAACTAACTCCAGAGCTTGAAAAAAGCATTTTGGCTGCAGACACGAAAACCCGTCTTGAAGATTTATATTTGCCTTTCAGACCCAAACGCCGTACCAAGGCCCAAATTGCCATTGAAGCGGGCCTTGAGCCGCTTGCTCAGGCACTCTGGAAAAATCCGGATTTAGACCCCGAAGAACAAGCCCTGCAATTTATTAACCCTGAAGCTGGGGTGGAGGATGCGAAAGCGGCTCTGGAAGGCGCTCGTCATATCCTTATGGAGCACTTTGCTGAAGATGCCGACTTGATTAATGAACTGCGCGAATACATGTGGGGTCACGGAATTATTAAATCGGTAGGCAGTTCCAAGAAAAAAGAAACTGTGAACAAGTTTTCAGACTATTTTGATTATTCTGAAGCGATTAAAAAAATTCCTTCCCATCGTGCTTTAGCGTTGTTCCGCGGCCGCCGGGAAAGCGTGTTACAAGTAAGCCTTACTTTGCCGGAACAGGACCAAACCTATGGTGAGAGCAAATTGGCAGCCCATTTCAACATTGCTGACCAGCAAAGAAAAGCTGACGGTTGGTTGCTGGAAACAGTACGCCTGACCTGGAAAGTAAAATTGTTTACCAAGCTGGAACTGGAGTTACTTACGCGGCTGCGCGAGATGGCGGACGAAGAAGCCATAAAAGTATTTTCCAGAAATTTACGTGACTTGTTATTGGCTGCACCAGCTGGCCCCCAAATTACCATTGGGCTGGATCCAGGTATCCGCACCGGTGTCAAAGTGGTTGTTGTTGATTCAACGGGCAAGTTATTGGATTACACGGTTATTTTCCCCTTTGCTCCCCAAAATGAATGGCATCAGGCAATTACGGATTTGGCAAAATTGGCTGCAAAATACCAGGTTAACTTAATCAGTATTGGTAATGGGACAGGCTCTCGCGAAACGGAGCGTTTGGTTGCTGATCTGATCAAAATGTATCCTGATTTAAAACTAACGAAAGTTATTGTGAGTGAAGCAGGCGCATCGGTTTATTCTGCTTCGGAAATTGCATCTCAGGAATTCCCTGATTTAGATGTGACTTTAAGGGGAGCTGTCTCTATTGCACGCCGTCTTCAAGACCCTCTCGCCGAATTAGTTAAAATTGAGGCAAAATCCATTGGTGTAGGTCAGTACCAGCACGATGTCAATCAGACTCGTTTAGCGCGTTGTCTGGATGGGGTTGTGGAGGATTGCGTGAATGCGGTTGGTGTTGATGTAAACACTGCTTCGGCTGCCTTATTGTCACATGTTTCTGGTCTGAATGAGACCTTGGCCAAAAATATCGTGCTTTATCGTGATGAACACGGTGCGTTCAAAAACCGGATGGAATTAAAACATGTGCAGCGTATGGGGGAAAAAGCGTTCCAACAAGCTGCGGGTTTTTTACGCATCATGAATGGGGATAATCCCTTAGATGCCTCTTGCGTGCATCCAGAAGCATACCCTCTGGTCGAAAAAATTATCGCCGAGAAGAGCGTTGACATTAAAAAGTTGATAGGTAACAAAGAAATATTACATAGTGTTAACGCAGAACAATTTGTTGATGAGCAATTTGGTTTGCCCACAATAAGAGATGTGTTGCGTGAATTGGAAAAACCTGGTCGTGATCCTCGGCCGGAATTTAAAACTGCCCAGTTCAAAGAAGGCGTTGAAGACATCGAACATCTGCATGAAGGCATGATTCTTGAAGGAGTCGTCAGTAATGTAACGAACTTTGGCGCTTTTGTGGATATAGGCGTGCATCAGGATGGGTTGGTACATATCTCAGCAATGACGAATAAATTTATTTCTGATCCACGTACGGTAGTCAAAGCCGGTGATATTGTCACTGTAAAAGTAATTGAAGTGGATAAAGAAAGAAGACGGATTGGCCTGAGTATGAAATTGGAAGATGAGCCTGTGAGTCAACCCGTTAAAAAAGCTACCAAAACTGCTGAAATGAAAAAACAACCTCCAGCTAAAAAGATGGAGCACAAGAAAAAACCCGAGGCTAAGAAAGTTGAGCCAGTCAAGAAAACCGTATTTAATACGGCAATGGCAGATGCACTGGCCAAATTAAAGCGTAATTAGAACTTTTAAAGTACCCTCTCTTAAAACAAGGGGGCACTTGTTCAGTCTTGGCTGGTAGTGCATTTTTGTTGCCAGCCAAAGTTACGTACAACGCTGCACCACAGTACTCGAACATACAAGATGATGGTGAATCATGATCAATACTCCAAAAGGAGAACTCGCTATCCAGACCTTGGCAATGCCTGCAAATACCAATGCCAATGGTGATATATTTGGTGGATGGATTGTGTCACAAATGGATTTGGCTGCCGGGATAATAGCAAAAAGGTTGGCATTGGGGCGGGTAGCCACGGTTGCTATTCATTCAATGAGTTTTTTAAAACCGGTGCATGTGGGCGATCTTGTGAGCTGTTACGTTTCTTTGATAAAACAAGGTACTACTTCCATGACCTTTAGTGTTGAAGTATGGGCACATCCTGCTACCCAAAGTGAAACCTATCAAGTCACTGAAGGCGTTTTTGTTTTTGTAGCAATAGATGAAGAAGGCAGACCAAGACAGGTACCTGGAAAAATATGACCTATAATTCGTCAGAACTGCATCACCTACTTACGGAAATGGCTACCCTCATCGAACAAAATGCGGAACCAGATCCCCAATTATATACTTTATTTTTTCAAGAGCCTGAGCTTGCTTTTAAATTAGTGGACATTATCAATAACTTGGAAGAAAAACTGGATGAAGGACTTTCAGTATATTCCGCCTGTGTTTTTGCTCTAGATATTTGTGTTGCGCAATTACAGGGGGCTGCTGAATCCAATAATAAAGTTCCCATAAAGACATTGGCCCAACTGATGAATCATTTAGCGGAAATGATAAATGCGCGCAAACATACCTTAAGTTTCTGGCTTCCCGTATTAAATTCTTTTTATGAGTCGCATGTTGAATTGACCGAAGATTTAAAAAATGCCTATTACGATCTTGCCAGCGATGAGGAAGAGGCTGCTCCTGAAGGCGAACCCATCTCCCATTTAGATGCCATACGTGATTTGATTCATGAACTCTCTGAGTTGAACGTATTTGAAATTGCCGAGAATTTTTTTGCACAAAGCTATGCGATGCCTGCAGAATTTTTTATCGATCTCATGGTTGATTTATACAACATTGAAGAGGGGGCGGATATTGCCCTACTCATTTTACTGCATCCTAAAGCGGAGGTGCGCGAAATTGCACTTAATACGCTTAGCCAAATCATTGACTTGGTAACTTTTTCCTCTATATCACTTTCACGGCTGCAGACAATTAAGTATTGGTATCCAGAACAATACCATGCGCTCTTTAATTCATGGATAAAGACACAACGAAAAAAAGGGGTTGTATTTGCACCTGAACCCGAGACTGCCAAAGTGACTATCCGCGCGACCGAAGTGGATGGCATGGGCTCACAAGGTGTTTTTCTTCACGTTCGCAAGCACCGGAAAAACAGATTGTGTGGTTTGTTGTTAAAGTATGAATTGGGTATTAAGGATTCCTGGATAACGTCTGCTCTTTCAGCAAAAGATGTAAAAGACTATTACAAAAAAGCTTTTGACGAGAATGTAACGTTACGGGAAGTCGATCTCTCTTATTTCACAATGATGGTGGAACATTTCCTGGCGATAACTATCGAAAAGAATGAGATCCCCAATGTTCAATTTTTAGAGATGCAAGAATTATTGGGCCTGCGTTTACGGCCTGTGAAACTGGATCTGGATTATCTTTTTGAGCAAATGAGCATCCAAATCACTCCCTTTACCCAAGAAGCCATTGCTGAATCCTTACGCCGTTCGAAGTCATGGCTTAAAAGCAAATCGTTTACAGAATCCTGGTACCTGGAAAATCCTTTGGTAGACAAGATTGTCAATCATAATAGCAGTTTTGTTGATGGAATTAGAGTGTGTCGCATGGAAGAGGCCATTGATGCTGTTTTTTCTGAAGAGATGGAATTACATCGTGATAAATGGCAATTTCATTTTTTATGGATAGCTTTATGGATGAAATCGAAAGAAAAACGTAATGAAAAATTATGGCGTGATAGTTTCCTGATCGCCTATACCATCCATCAAGGTACTCCTTTGAAAGAAATCCCTGTAATGCAAGAGATTTGCCGGCAAACAGTGATTAATAGCGTGGAAACCATGCAAGAAAGACGAACCCACCTGAGTCAGGAATAAGAGGATTTCATGTTTACCGGCATCATTGAAGAAAAAGGGACTGTGATTAGCAATACAAAATATGGTGAGGCAAATCGATTGACCATTTCCTCAGGTCTTAAACAGCTAGAGGTAGGTGAAAGCATTGCTGTAAATGGGGTATGTCTCACGTTCTTACCCTCTGCTGATTCGAATTTAAATTTTGATGTGTCTCCCGAAACCTTGAACAAAACCACTCTAGGTAACTTAAAAATTGGGGATGAAGTCAATTTGGAGCGCGCCATGCTTGCATCGACTCGTTTTGGTGGGCATTATGTAAGTGGACATGTTGATGCAGTAGCACACATTCATGCCTTGAAACACATGGATGAGTTTGTTGAAGTTGAGTTAAGCGGTTTTGATGCTAATGCCATGCTGTATTTAGTACCCAAAGGGAGTATTACGGTTGAAGGAGTAAGCTTAACGATTAATTCCGTGGCAAATCAAAGTATTAAATTAATGCTTATTCCCCACACGTTACTTAATACTACTTTGGGTGTTTTAAAACAGGGAAAAAGGGTTAACATTGAATTTGACTACTTGGCTCGCATCGTTGCTCATCAATTACAAATAGCTGGAAAATTGAACAACCATAATCCTTTATGAATATAGGTCATGCAGGATGTAACCATCTTGGTGAACGTGTGAATTGAGCAGATGAAAGAAAAATCGTTGCCTACAGGGGAGCATGGGATGCTACTGAAGCATTTTGCATGGATTTTGCTTCCTGACGGTCAAAAAAAGCCGTTCCTTGATGCAGTCGACCCTTTGCTTATGAATTAAGGAGTAGTTCATGACCCAACATTTAACATCCCGGTGGTATCATTTTTTTTCGGCCACAATTGTTATTGGGATTGTTTCTGGCTTTGGGGGGATGTTCCTGGCAATATTATTGCATTTTATTCAACACCTGGCCTATGAGCATACGGTATTTCCCATACTTGGTAACGAGAGCTTCTTATACGTGGTGAGCGATTCAACTGCTCCAAGAAGAGTTACTGCACTTTTACTTTGTGGTTTCATTGCCGGTTTTGGCTGGTGGGCAGTTTTTCGCTACGGCCGCCCCTTGGTCAGTATTGCGAATGCAATTAAATCTCCACGACCCTATATGCCCATAAAAACTACCTTGGCGCATGTCTTTCTGCAAATTATTACCGTTGCTTTGGGATCGCCGATGGGAAGGGAGGTTGCGCCTCGGGAATTAGGGGCAACTTTTGCTTGCTGGCTGACTAACAAGTTGAAATTACATCCCAAGGAAAGCCAAATTTTAGTGGCCTGTGCTGCCGGAGCCGGATTAGCCGCAGTCTATAATGTCCCTTTGGGTGGTGCTCTTTTTACCCTGGAGGTATTACTTGGAAGTTTTCGCTGGTTTGCAGTAATTCCGGCGATTACGACCTCTGCGATTGCAGTGGTTATTTCCTGGATGGGACTTGGAAATCAATCCATGTACCATATACCGGTTTTGATTCTGGATTATTCCGTAGTCATTTGGGCAATTATTGCCGGCCCTATTTTTGGTTTTTCCGCCTATTGGTTTAAAGAAGTAACGAATAGGGTGCAAAGTAAGGCTCCACGCAACTGGAAGATTATTATTTTTTGTCTGTTCAATTTTTTAATGATCGGTTTGCTATCCATTTATTTTCCGGCAATTTTGGGAAATGGTCGTTCTGCGGCCCAACTCGGGTTTGATGGCAATATGTTAGGATTAAGTATCGCCGCAGTGCTATTAGTTTTGCGGGTGCTCATCGTCTGCACCAGTATCCAGGCTGGGGCTGCAGGTGGGCTGTTAACCCCATCTCTTGCTAATGGTGCCTTATTGGCTGTTGTGCTGGGTACGCTTTGGAGTTATATATGGCCTGGTATAAATATATCTGCTTTTGCTGTTATTGGGGCAACCGCTTTTTTGGCAGCGGCACAAAAAATGCCGCTTACCGCAATTATATTGATCATTGAATTCACAGGGATAAATTTCAGTTTTTTTATACCCATCCTTTTTGCAGTGGCCGGGGCAACAAGCATGTTTAATTATTGCGGTAGTCGACGTTTACTGGCATTAGCTCATTGAGATTTGCTCGGCAAATCTGTGGAAAACGCTGCATCAATTGCTGCAAGTCTTACGGAATACCATCGGTAGAAATGAACCCGCTTAATGAATAGCAGAATGCATAGTCCACCAATCCTGTAAGCCAGTATGAAATACCGAAGTGATGTCTTCAAGTTCGTCTATAAATATCATATACTCAAAAACTCTTTTTCTGAGGAGCACCACATAAAGGAGCTTCTAAAGAAATCATGAGCTTCAGAAAGAAATATCTCTTGAGAAAAAGAGATCCGAAATCCACTTGAAGAAAGTATTGTATAAGGAGTTTTCAGTGCAACAACAAATAAAGCCTATGGATGATGCAATTGATTTGTTGACTTTAGCAAAATCATTATGGAAGCAAAAATACATTATTTTGCTTGTTACTTTGATTAGCCTTTTCTCTGGAATGACTTATCTACACTTTGCAAAACCCTTGTATGAGGTAAACGCCCGCATTTACCCACCCTATCCTATTGATATAGAGGCTCTGAATTACGGAACCACGTTTCCTGGGAAGTTAATAAAACCGTTGAAGGCGATCACGGTATACAATATTTTTTCATCCGCATTATTAGCTGAGTCAACAAGTCATAAATTTTTTAATCAAATTTATTTGCCCAGTTTGGCTATTACTCCCAAAGATAATTTGCAAAAGAGCATTCTTTACAATCAATTTAAACGTGCCATTACAATTAATGAAATCCCTAAATTAACCCCCAATCAATATATAATTAAAGCCAGAGGGCCTCAGGCTAGTAAGCTTGCTCTATGGATTCGTCAATACATTAATATGGCAAATAATGATGCGAAAAAGGTAATCATCAGTATGAAATCCAAGCATCAACAAAGTATTTTGAAAGAGATACAACAAAGAATTGACAGTGCACGCGCAACTGCCAGAGCAAGAACATTGGATCGTATGGTTCGCGTAAAAGAAGCCTTAAAAATTGCTCAAGCTGCTGGGGTCTCTACCCCTTTGCCAATAATGGGGAATGTGGTTGATGATGTAGAGAAACCCGATTTGATGTATGGTCGAGGAAGTAAAGCGTTGCTTGCAGAAATAGGTAATCTAAATGATCGCGAATCAGACACGGCATTTTTTCCGGCGCTGCGTGAATTAGAAACTGATTACAATATGTATAAGAATATTAAAATAAATGCTGAAGATTTCCGTATGTTTCGTTTAAACGCACATCTTGAAGAGCCTTCATTACCCGTATCACCCAAACGTAGCATCGTTCTTGGAATTTCAATTATTATGGGATTGATGTGTGGAGTAGTTATTGGGATGATAAGGACTTTTTTTCAGAATAACATTGATTAACTGGAAGATTTGTTTGTATTTCACCTGCTTAATCAGGATCTGATAAGTAAGTGTCGTTTGCTGTTAAAGGATAAATAATATGAGTTGCTTTATAATTGCAGAGGCGGGCGTCAATCACAATGGGGATATTGAATTAGCAAAAGCACTTATTCATGCGGCAAAGGAAGCTGGGGCAGATGCAGTCAAATTTCAAACATTTAAAGCAGATACCTTAGTCAATAAAACTGCTGAAAAAGCACAGTATCAAAAACAGAATACTTCTAATTTATCCACTCAATACGAAATGCTCAAGGCACTGGAAATTTCAGAAGAGGAGCATTTGCTGTTAAATGAACTGGCGAACTCATTAGGCATAGAGTTTATGTCTACGGGTTTTGATGAAGAATCGATTGATTTTTTGGTGGCGCTAGGAGTAAAACGCCTCAAAATCCCTTCGGGAGAAATGACAAACTTCCCTTATCTGGAATACATTGCACAAAAAAAACTGCCGATCATCATGTCTACTGGCATGTGTACCCTTCAAGAAGTGAGCCAGGCAATTGACATTGTAAAACCCTTTTACGGAGACAGTCTAAAGGATAATCTTATCCTTCTGCATTGTACTTCCAATTACCCAACGGCATTCAAGGATGTTAATTTAAGGGCCATGCAAACCCTTGCCCATGAATTTAATTTGCCAGTAGGGTACTCCGATCACACTTTGGGTATTTTAATCCCCACTTTGGCGGTTGGTTTGGGGGCATGCGTCATTGAAAAGCATTTTACCTTAGACAAAAATCTTTCCGGTCCGGATCATGCGGCATCCATGGACCCTGATGAACTGAAATCCTTGGTTAGAGCAATAAGAGATACTGAGCTGGCGTTAGGATCCGGTGTGAAAAAACCTGCTGATGACGAGTTGCCCGTTAGGGAATTGGTACGGCGTAGTGTCACCTTAAACCGAACTTTAAACAAAGGAGCAATCATTTCCCAAGAGGATGTAGTCTTGTTAAGACCTGGTAATGGAATTAATCCCGGTGATCTACCCAAGGTAATCGGCGCTCGCCTCAATGTGGATTTGGGTGAGGGAAGCACTTTATTATGGGAACATATTGAAGTATGAAACCCCGAAAAATAATTTATGTTACTGGAACTCGAGCAGATTATGGACTTATGCGTGAGGTGCTTAAAAAACTGGATGCAGCTCCCGATATTGATTTGGCTGTCTGTGTAACAGGAATGCATCTTGCTCCCTTGTACGGGAATACCCTTAAAGAAATTGAATTAGATGAATTCAGAATATGCGGTCAGGTTCCTGTTGATATTGAACAAAGCACCCACCTTACCATGGCAAAATCCATCGGCTATGAAATTATAGGAATAACCGAAATATTTGCAAAAGAACAACCTGACCTTGTGTTGGTATTAGGAGATCGGGGGGAGATGTTAGCAGCAGCAATTGCGGCCGTTCATTTGAATATACCTATAGTTCATTTGCACGGGGGCGAACGTTCGGGGACTGTAGATGAAATGATCCGCCATGCAATATCCAAATTATCACATTACCATTTTGTAGCGACGGAATCTTCCAAAGAGCGTTTAATCAAAATGGGTGAAAACGAAAGCGCAATCAGTGTAGTTGGCGCTCCAGGCCTTGATGAAATTTATAAATTCCACCCTACAAAACGCATGAATTTTTATCATCGCTATGAATTTGATGAAAATAAAAAAACAGCTTTGTTAATTTATCATCCAGTCGTTCAGGAAACATTCAACATCCAGTCACAATTCCAAAATGCAATACATGCCGCTTTAGATCTTGATCTGCAAGTCATTTGTTTGGAGCCCAATGCAGATGCTGGCGGCCAACTCATTCGCGAAGCCTTGCGCGATCTTGGAACTCATCGTAATGTACGCATAATAAAACATTTACCAAGAGCTGAATTTATTGATTGCCTCGCACATGTTGATGTAATGTTGGGTAACTCAAGTAGTGGTATTATTGAAGCCGCATCGTTTAATCTCGTAGTAGTCAATATTGGGAGTAGACAAAATTTGCGGGAGGCCGGAGATAATGTGATTCATGTTGACATCTCTTGTGAAGCAATCAGAGATGGCTTAAATGAGGCATTAAAAAGGCCCAAAAAAAGTTATAAGAATATATATGGCGATGGTAATACGAGCGATAGATGCTATCAATTGCTAAAAACCATCAGTTTAAATTCTGAAATCTTGAATAAAAGTAATGCATACTAATCAATTAAAAATTGTAGGTTGTGGGGGACACTGTAAAGTGGTTCTTGATGCACTTTCACTTTCCAGTCATTCTTTCCAGCTTTCGCTTTGTGACGGGAATAAGAATTTACTGGGAAAGGAGATCTGTGGCCTGGCAATTGATTCTACTATGGAGTCGCTGACAGATTACTCCGGGCTAATCCATTTAGCCATTGGCAATAATCTCGCAAGACAAAATATTCTGAAAACAATTAATCCCGAAATATCTCTTTTTACCGTGATTCATCCTGCAGCAATAATTTCTAAATCCGCTGTTATTGGAGATGGGGCGTTTATCGCTGCCAACGCGATTCTCGCTGCTGAAAGTTTTATCGGCAGAAGTTCTATTGTTAACCATGGGGCTATTGTAGATCATGAAGTCAGTATAGGGGAGTGTTCGCATATCGCCCCCAATAGTACTTTAGGCGGACAAGTTAGTGTAGGCAACGGGGTGTTGATAGGTGCTGGGGCAGTTGTTCTTCCAGGAGTCAGGATTGGTGATGGGGCGGTAATTGCGGCTGGCTCTGTTGTAATTAAAGATGTAAAAGAGTTCACAACAGTTAAGGGTGTGCCTGCTGCATAAAAGGAATAAGATGATTAACATAAACGAAATATATGTAAAGCCAACATTTAGTTTAAAGACGGCGCTAAAGAAATTGGATGAGACGGCGCAGGGTGTACTGTTTCTGGTCGATGAAAAAGAACGCTTTATCAGAACCATTACCGATGGGGATATCAGAAGACTGTTATTGAAAGGTTTTACTCTGGACTCTTTTCTTTCTGAATTGCCAGAGCTTGTTTCAAAGTACCTTCCTGCCTCAGCCAGTATTCAAGATGCCTATGAACTCATGAACGAGTTCGAACTGGATCACCTTCCCTTGCTGGATGAGGAGGGTAAACCTGTGCGCTTAATTCATCGAAAGGATTTCTCGGCCAATATTTTTCTTTCTGCGCCCCACATGGGTGAATATGAGCAGCAATATGTGCAGGAAGCATTTGATACAAACTGGGTTGCTCCCCTAGGACCCAATGTCGATTCTTTTGAAAAGGAAGTTGCAGAATTCATCAATATAAAATCAGCAGTTGCCCTAAGCTCAGGAACCGCAGCAATCCATTTGGCTTTAGTATTATTAGATGTCAAACCTGGTGATGTGGTATTTGCATCAAGCTTTACTTTTGTAGCAACGGTAAATCCCATCCTCTACCAGGGGGCAACCCCGGTGTTTATCGACTCGGATTTGGAAACCTGGAATATGTCCCCTGCTGCCTTGGAGAGGGCTTTACAGGATGCAAAAAGAAATAACAAGTTGCCTAAGGCGGTTATCATTGTCAATTTGTACGGCCAAAGTGCTAATTATGAGGCCCTATGCCGATTATGTAATGATTATAATGTACCTATAGTTGAAGATGCTGCTGAATCTTTAGGGGCAACCTACAATAACAAATTCAGTGGTACTTTCGGCAAACTTGGCATTTTTTCATTTAATGGCAATAAAATTATCACCACCTCCGGAGGAGGAATGCTGGTGTCGGAAGATGAGCAGCTCATCAACAAAGCCCGTTTTTTAGCAACCCAGGCCCGTGATCCGGCTCCTTATTATGAGCATAGTGTGATTGGGTATAATTACCGAATGAGTAATATTCTCGCAGGTATAGGTCGAGGACAACTCAAAGTACTGCAAAAAAGGATTAATTCAAGAAGAGAAATTTTCGATCAGTATAAAGAAGCTTTTAAAACGAAACCCTTTATAGAAATGATGCCAGAGATCGCTAATGGTTTTAGTACCCGTTGGTTATCTACAATGTTTATCAAATCCGAGCGTGCGGCAATTCGCCCAGCACACATCATTGAACAGTTAAAGCAGCACAACATTGAGGCCAGAAGAACATGGAAACCCATGCACAGACAGCCGCTATTTGCAGGCAGTGTATATTACCCTCATCATGAACACTTTAGCGTTTCAGATTACTTGTTTGAGCAGGGGATTTGTCTGCCTTCGGGTTCTAATTTAAATTCGAGCGATATTGACCGGGTTATTGATTGTTTAAATAAAATTTTTGATCGTGACCTGAGTTGCTGTGAGGCGCTTTAATCTTAGGTCATGTCAATTTGGCATCAGGTTTTAAGTATGAAAAAAATTGTGGTTATAGGATTGGGGAGTATCGGTAAACGGCATATAAACAATCTAAGAAAGATATTGCCCACCGCTCAAATTTGGGGGGTATCTTCAAGTGGCTCCCTTCCAGATGGCCGTGTGGCAAACGCTGATAGATTGAGTGTTTGCCTGCAAGAGGCCATCGAGTTTAAACCTGATTTTGCGGTAGTGGCCTCTCCCGCAACCTATCATTTCCCGCATGCAAAAATGTTGCTCGCAGCCAATATTCCTGTATTGATTGAAAAGCCTATCACCGCCGATATTCATGAAACAGAAGAATTAATTGCTTTAGTGCAACAAGCGAATTTGCCGGTAAGCGTCGCTTATTGTTTGCGCTATTTACCAGCAGCCAGAATGGTCAAAACCGTACTGGAGCAAAAAAAATTAGGTACTATCTATAATGTTTATGCCCATGTAGGTCAATATCTTCCTCAGTGGCGTAATGATAAACATTACCGTTCCTCCGTATCCGCTTCTAAAAAGTTAGGTGGGGGAGCCCTACTGGAATTGAGTCATGAGCTTGATTATCTGCACTGGTTTTTGGGGGAGCTCAATTATCAATATGGAATGCTTCGCAACACCCAGGAATTGGATTTGGAAGTTGAAGAAATTGCAGATATTGTTTTAACTGCCAACTCCGGAGCGTTATGTTCTGTTCATATGGATTTTCTGCAAAAAAATGCACAACGGCATTGCCATTTTGTAGGAGAGAAAGGTTCTCTTTATTGGGATGTATTAAAAAATAATATTTTGCTGTTCCAGGATAATCGGGAGGAAATTATTTTTAATGAACCCTCATGGGATAAAAACAACATGTATCTTTTGATGCTTCAGGATTTTATCGAGAGAATTGAAAAGGGTGATGGGAAAAATGACTTACGCTCTGCCCAACGCACCATTGAGCTGATTGATGAAATTAAGTCCAAGGCAACTTGGGGGACAAGACAATGATCAACCATGCTTTTATTTTTGCTCGTGGTGGTTCAAAAGGTTTACCACGAAAAAATATAAAATTACTGGCGGGAAAACCTTTGATTGAATATTCAATAGATGTCGCAAGACAAACCCCTGCCATTACTCATATCTTTGTTTCAACAGATGATGCAGAAATTGCCGCGGTTGCAAACCAAGCGGGTGCTACCGTTATCCACAGACCCAAAGAACTTGCAACCGATACATGTCCTGAATGGTTAGCCTGGCGGCATGCAGTCGACTATGTAACTGCTCATTATGGAGCATTTGATCTGTTTATCAGTCTTCCACCGACCAGCCCTTTAAGAGCGGTTCAAGATGTTGAAGGGGCGGTGAATTTGTTTAATACTTCCCAAGCAGATGTGTGTATTTCTGTTACTCCAGCAAATCGTAATCCATTTTTTAATATGGTTAAAAAAACTCCACAAGGATATCTGGAGTTGGTGAATCACTCTGGAACCAATTATTCCCGTCGCCAGGAAGTTCCCCAAATTTTTGATGTGACTACTGTAGTTTATGTGACAAGGCCTGAATTCATCAGATCTAAATCAACTTTATTTGAAGGGGAAGTAATAGGTATTGAGGTACCGAAAGTGCGTGCTATTGATATTGATGATATTTACGATTTCATGTTAGCAGAAGCAATTATTAACTCTAAAGAGACTCAAGCAAAATGCTAAAAAATAAAAAAATTCTCATTGCTGGTGCAGGAGGACTGTTAGGTTCGCATACAGTAAATGCTTTGCTAGACCAAAACGCAACCGTGATTGCCGCAGATATTGATCCAGTTAGGATGAAAGAGCAACTACAGAATCAAGATATCGATATTAATAATGCACGACTGTCTTTAATGCAACTTGATATCACTAGTGAAGAAGAGGTAATTCATTTCTTTGAAAAAGTAGAGGGATTAGATGGGGCTGTGAATTGCACTTATCCGCGCAATAAAAATTATGGGTCTCATTTTTTTGATGTGCGCTTAAAAGATTTTAATGAAAATTTATCCTTACATTTGGGCTCAGCATTTTTATTTACTCAGCAATGTGCTGCTTATTTTATACGAAATAAGACCCCTTTTTCTTTGGTAAACCTTGCTTCAATTTACGGAGTGGTTGCTCCCCGATTTGATATTTATGCCCATACAACAATGACTATGCCGGTAGAATATGCAGCCATTAAATCAGCAATAATTCATCTCAACAAATATGCCGTTAAATATGTTTCAGACAGTAATTTCCGTGTGAATAGTGTAAGCCCGGGAGGAATTTTTGATCATCAACCCGAACCCTTTTTAAAAGCATATAAACACCATACGTTGGGCAAGGGTATGCTCGAGCTAAATGATATATCAGGAGCGATATCCTTTTTACTTTCAGAAAATTCAAGATATATCAATGGACAAAACCTTATTGTAGATGATGGGTTTAGCTTGTAGGCGGGCAAGCGAGAAGGTTAGGGCGAACTTTGATGCACAGGGCATCAAAGTTCTGATTTTTACGATTCTACGTACAGTTCCCGGCTTTATGAGGACATACTATTTTCATTAAATCAGTAAAACGGCTATCAAATAGAGAACTTCCTTGCAATCGGATCATGCTATCGGTGTAGCCATAGGAGGTCACTCCAATAACTGCATTTCGATAGGAATTGTATCCGCCGACTTGCCCTACAGCCCCCGCTCCAAAGTTCTGGATCCAGGGACCCCCGCTTGAACCGCCCCCCATGTCGGAGCCATATTCCGCATTATTGGGTGCGACAATCCTGACACTTTGTGACGTTACCTGATGCATTTTTTCACAATTATCCAAATTACAAGGGTAGCCTATCAGATGGGCATGATTTGCAACAGGGGAAGGAGTAAGCCACGCTAAAAGGCCAGTTACGGCACCAATACGGGTTGTTACCCCATTAATGACCTTGTCAGCCATTTCAATCATGGCATAATCTGCAGAATTAGGAACGTCGCCGGCACCAACAATCCAAGCATTTGAGGCGCGTACATAACTCCATGTCCAGGCTCCAAAAGGAGCAACACCATCCCGATAAGCCGGCACAAACAGGAAGTTAGTAAAGTATCCTGCATTTCCTCCAAAACCTGCATGCACGCAGTGTCCTGCAGTCAATACAATTCTTTGGCGAATGGTTGACGCAGAGCAAACAAAATCTCCTTCGCCGGGAATCGTGAAGAACAGTTTGCCAATCGCTTTATAGGGATATTGTAAGTCTGCTGTTAAGGGAATCAGGCGCGAACTCGTATAGTTTGCTCCTGATTTACCTCTATCAAAAAACTCCTGCCTTTGTGGTATTTGTTTCTCCTTTAATTGAAGGAGGCTTTGCGGGATCAGGACTTCGGGAGTTGGATGAATCGTCTCATCCGGAGGCTGGCCCTCCTGATACTCAGGTTTTGTATTTAAATTATTTATTTGAATTTCTTCATGTTGATTAGGCTGGATCTGAGGGAGAGGCATTTCTTTGGCATTATTTAAGCGCTCAGGCGTCCAGTAGTTTAAAATAGCATTGTGGGATTGGTTATTTTCTACGCCGGTATTTTCTTCAGCCGCGAACACTGGGAAAACACCCAATGAAAGCAAAACAAAAGAACATAATTTAAGCATTTTCTTCATAAAAAAATCCTTTTTTTTATAAGTCACACCATGAATTGGATTTGTGTCAGATCTTTTTCAATTAATCCTAAAAAAATGTGCCGGAATTATTTATAGCCTTAACCCTGCTACAATGGTTTTAAATGAAAAGATAATTTGATATATTGCCTGACACTCAATTAAATCATAAAGGAATGGGTGTTATCAATGGAAAAAATCAAATCTCCAAAACCTATTGAAATTAATAATTTTATCCAGGACTCCGATAAGCTTGAGGTAAAATATGGTTTACCCAGGAATGTCGAATTCTGCAAGCTGTGTGTTATATCAAATCAACGACCTAATTCCGCTGTAGAATATGAGCATAAAAAAGAATCAAAAAAATCCACCATTAATTTTGATGAAGAAGGCATTTGTGACGCATGCAGAGTTGCTGAGCGCAAGAAAACTACAATTAATTGGGAGGATAGAGAAAAACAATTAAAAGAATTATGCGATCGCTTTCGAAGTAAAGATGGCTCCTATGATTGTATTGTTCCTGGCTCTGGCGGTAAAGACAGCTTTTATGCAGCTCACATCCTGAAGTACAAATATGGGATGCACCCCTTAACGGTAACCTGGGCTCCTCATATGTACACTCCATGGGGGTGGCGTAATTTCCAATCTTGGATGCATGCCGGGTTTGACAATTATTTATTCACACCCAATGGCCGCGTGCATCGCTTGTTGACGCGCCTGGCGGTGGAAAATTTATTTCATCCTTTCCAGCCTTTTATGATTGGTCAGAAGGCATTTGCGCCCAAGATGGCATTATTGAATAAGATTAAATTAGTTTTTTATGGGGAAAATGAAGCGGAGTACGGTAACCCCATTGCTGATAGTGAGTCCGCAAGAAGAGACTGGAGCTATTTTTCTGCTGAGGATAAAACAAAAATTTTCTTAGGCGGTACCTCCGTTGCTGATCTGAAAAATGATTTTGGTTTAACAGATAATGACCTGGAAGCTTATCTTCCTGCTAATCCTCAACAAATCAAGGAGCAGGAAATAGATGTCCATTACCTGGGATACTATCTTAAATGGCATCCGCAGAGTTGTTATTATTATTCAGTAGAACATGGTGGTTTTGAGGCTTCGCCTGAAAGAACGCCTGGAACTTACAGCAAATACAACAGTATCGATGACAAGATTGATGATTTTCATTACTTCACAACCATGGTCAAATTTGGTATCGGCCGGGCAACTTATGATGCTTCCCAGGAAATTCGCTCAGGTGATATAAATCGCGAAGAAGGTGTTGCATTGGTTAAACGCTTTGATACTGAGTTTCCGGAGCGTTTTGCTGAAGAGATTTTCAAATACTTAAGTATCAACCCCAATGAGTTCCCTACAGCGTCTAAAATGTTTGAACAACCTATTATCGATAAAGCTTATTTTATGGCCCTTGCCGACAGCTTCCGCTCACCTCATTTATGGAAGTATGAGAACGGCCAATGGTTACTTCGTCATCAAGTACACAATCTTGAACAGACCGAAGCCCATTATTTGGAGATGGTTTAGATGGGTAACGTTCGTTTGATAGCGCGTCTTGATATCAAAGGAGCAAACCTGATTAAGGGGGTACATCTCGAGGGATTAAGAGTCATAGGCAATCCAAATGCGTTTGCCATGCATTATTATGCTACCGGTGCAGATGAACTCTTATACATGGATGCAGTTGCCAGTTTGTATGGACGTAATAATTTATCGGAAATTGTTAAGGCGACTGCAAAAAATGTGTTTATCCCTATAACAGTAGGCGGAGGGATCCGCACCATTGAGGACGTGAAACATTTATTGCGCAGCGGGGCTGATAAAGTGGCAATTAATACTGCAGCCACTAAAAACCCCTCATTGATTACTGAGGTCTCTCGTCGCTTTGGTTCGCAATGTATGGTTTTATCTATTGAAGCAAAAAAAACAGGTCCTCAATCCTGGGAAGCCATGACTGATAACGGTCGAGAACATACCGGTATGGATGTGATTGATTGGGCCCGCAGAGGGCAGGAACTTGGTGCAGGAGAAATTTTACTTACCTCTATTGATCAAGAGGGTACCCGCAAAGGTTTTGATATTGATCTGGTAAGGCAGGTTTCCAATGCAGTAACAATCCCTGTTATTGCAAGTGGCGGAATGGGAAAAATCGAAGATTTGCTATCCGTAGTTACCGCAGGCCAAGCAGATGCAGTGGCTATGGCGGATGTATTGCACTACAAACGTTATGCTATTCCGGATATAAAAAAAGCAGCGTTGACTAATGATATTCATGTGAGATGCATATGACCACAGTTTCAATTATAGATTACGGTATTGGAAATTTGCTTAGTGTGGTTCGTGCTTTTGAATACTTTCAGGTCAAAGTTCGTATTGCAGAAACTCCGGAAGATATCCTTGCCGCTGAGCGACTGGTCTTGCCAGGGGTAGGTGCTTTTGCTGATGGAATGAAAGGGTTGGCGGATTTATCTTTTATTGAACCCATAAAACGTTTTGTACAACAAGGAAAGCCATTTTTAGGAATTTGCCTGGGCATGCAGATGATGTTAAGCCACAGTAATGAGTTTGGTAATCAGACAGGCTTGGACTTGATTCAGGGTAATGTAATCCCGATCCCGCCTTGTGATCCTCAGGGTGTTCCTCACAAAATTCCCCATATTGGATGGAATAAATTATTTGCTACGGAACAGGGTTCTGCGTGGGAGCAGACCATTTTAAAAAATATTGAAAAAGAGGCTGCGGTTTATTTCGTTCACTCCTACATGGCAGTACCCCAATGTCCCTCTAAACGTTTAGCAGACACCTTTTATAATGGACAGGCTATTAGTGCGGTAATTCATCACGAGAATATTTATGGGTGTCAGTTTCATCCCGAAAAAAGTGGTGTAATTGGTTTAAGAATAATCGAGCAATTTATGGAATTATAAGGGGATTTTTTCCTGACATGTTAATTAAAACTTTTAAAAAGCTTCAGTTCTGGATGAAAGCCGATCGGATTGGACCTGATATTCCAATCAGTCATTGGAAGCTCTATTTTAATAGCAGCATGTTAAAGTTTTGCAAAAAAAAGTTTAAATATTTTCATCAAACTGCTTCATTTAGACCAGGTGCTTATGCGGTAGCCTGTTCCAAAATTTCCTTAGGTGCACATGTCACGATAAGACCTGGAACCATGCTGCATGGCGACCCACGCGATAACGGAGCAGAAATAATCATAGAAGATTATGTTTTGATTGGTTCTGGTGTGCATATTTATGTAGATAATCATAGTTTTGAAGACGTCTCCCGCCCTATTATGGAGCAGGGATGGCGCCCCTCTAAACCGGTCAGGGTAAAAGAAGGCGCATGGATTGGAGCTAATGCCATCATTTTACCGGGGGTGACTATTGGTAAAAATGCTGTTATTGGTGCCGGTAGTGTAGTGACCCAAGACATTCCTGATTTTTCTGTAGCTGTAGGCGTTCCGGCTCGAGTTATAAAAAACACGATGATGGAGGCCCAAAATGATTTTCTTTCAAAAGTACAAGCATAGAAAAATCCAGGTGAACAGTAGAGGAATAATGGAGGTTTTTAAGTGAAGTTTTTAAAAGTTTTAAATGTGTTAAATCCTCTTTTATACTATTATAAATACAGTTATAGGCATCGATTTCCCTCTGATCCCTATAAGCAAATCACCAAGTTGACGCAAAATTTTCAGAAAAAAGAAGAGTTGAAAAAAAAAGTTTTGATCGTCCCTTTTCGCGTCTCGCCAGTATCTAATTTATTTGAAGGGAATTGCTCGTTAATTTTAAAGTCCAGAGGCTATCATGTTGATGCTTTGATGTGTGGGCAATCAGTGGGCTATTGTGACCAGATTGATTTTTCTTTAAGTAAGAATTTGAGGTGTAACCTCTGCTTTTATGAGCAACAAAAATTTATAAAGGCTTATGGAGTTCAGGGCATCTTTATTGAAAAGTATGTTTCGTCTGATGAGAAAAAAAGAATCAGGGATGAAATAGAGACCATGAACTTAAATGAGATAAATGAGCATTTCTCTTATAAAGGGGTTCCCGTATATCGTTCCCTTTCTTCTGCGGTGATGCTTTATTTTAAAAGTGCTGATTTTTCCTTGCAGGACAATACGAAAGAATTAAAAGGATTTCTGGAAACAATTTTCCTTATCATAACAGCACTGGAAAACTATTTTAGTGAAAATAAAGTGGAGTTTGTTTTACTTTCCCATGGAGTTTATTCTACCTGGGGAACAGTACAGGAATATTGTTTAAGCCGAGGTATTAAATTTGTTACCTGGGGAAGAGAGTACCATGGGGCAGGAGTTATAGCTGCTCATAATGCTTCTTATCTTAGCGAACCCCTTCATGAAAGTCCTAGCGAATGGATAAACAAACCCCTATCTGCAAAACAAAGAGCTGAAATCACAGAATATTTACAAGCGAAGGTAGGTATTGGAGGCAAGCGCTTTGATTATGTGAGCTATTACGCTGACAGTCAAAAATCAGTATCCAAAGAAGAAATTTACAGCCAACTGAATATTAAATCCGACAAGCCTATTGTTGCATTATTATCCAGCATCCCTTGGGATGGACAGACTTTCAGGCCGAATATATTTTTTGATGATATTAATGCCTGGGTCTATGAAACTATCGACTGGTTTGCAAAAAGAAACGATTGTATTTTGATTATAAGAGCCCACCCTGCGGAAAAACATGCAGATGGCGGCAATGGCGGTGGATTATTTGAAGTACTGGAAAAGAGATATGGCAGTGTTTTACCCGAAAATATAATTTTTGTACCTCCAGAAAGCAAAATCAGAAGTATTTCTATAGCTTCAATCTCTTGTGCAGCCCTGCTGTATGGGTCAACGATTGGTTATGAAACTACTTTTTTAAAAATCCCGACGATTTTAGCGTCTGAATTTTTTTATACAAATAAGGGAATAACCTTTGATCCTAAAACAAAAGAAGACTATTTTGCTCTAATCACTGCTGCGATTGAGGGCAATCTACAAGTAGATGCAGAACGATTTGAGCGTCTCTTGCAATACGCCTATCATTATCAATTCAGAAGAATAATGCCTGAGACCCTGATGGATTTGAATGGTTT
The DNA here is from genome assembly GCF_000236165.1 of Fluoribacter dumoffii NY 23. NCBI lineage: Bacteria > Pseudomonadati > Pseudomonadota > Gammaproteobacteria > Legionellales > Legionellaceae > Fluoribacter > Fluoribacter dumoffii. The sequence continues at coordinate 184,021 of NZ_CM001373.1, forward strand.
AAATTTTATAAAGTATAAGTACACTGAGTTAAAGGACTTTGTAAATGATGAGGTGATTAATAAATTCATCGATAAGTGCATTACAGGGGAAAAATTTTATTTCGACGATTGTTATGACTAAAACGTTACGTGCTTTAATTAGCAATTCGCATGTAAAGAAGTTTATTGGTTTTTCCACTGCGTCATTTATAGGAATTTTACTTACTTATTTTGCGACTTTTTTTTTAAACAGGACCTTATCCAAGGAAGAGATGGGTAGTTATAGTTATGTTTTCAATTTGCTAAATTTAATCTACCCCATAATTTCTCTTAGTACCTCGAGTGGTTATGTACGCTTCATTAATACTTATAAAAATGATTTACTTATCCATTATGTTAAAAAATTTTCTTTAATTTCCACCCTGTTTTTTTGTTTCATTATCGCCCTCTGGTTTTCTAATTATTATTACCTGGCTTTTGCGTCCATTATCCTTTATCAAGAACGTTTGGTTCTTGCCAGGGCAAAGTTGGAAATCCTGAAATATAATTTTCTGAATATAATTCAGAAGATATTATTTTTGTTATTTTTATTTTATGAAAGAAAAAATATATCTGCAGAAACAGCATTATTTTTCCTTGGGATGTCCTATTTTATTTCCTATTTAATGGCATTCCTATGGAAGGAAAATACTTTTTCCAGTGAGTCATCGGAAACCGAAATGGATAAAACCGTGTTTTTGAAATTTTGTGCGGTGACCATGTTAACGGTGATTGTTCATTGGATGCTTACTGTATCGGATCAAGTGATCATTAAATATTATTATGGATATGAGGCTTTAGCACCTTATGCGGTAGCTTATCGTATAGTAACCATACTGAGTTTGGTTTCCGGAATTTTTCTGTCTTATTATCCCAGTGTCTATTTTAAAGAAATTGCCACAAAAAAAGTGATGGAAGTATTATTATTGCGAAAATATTTTGTATTGATTCTAATCCTCGCTACGGCAGGAGTACTAATTTTTAAGAATAGCGTCTATCTTGTTTTAGGCGCAGCAAACTATATCAGTGAAAGCGGATATTTTCTTCCTTTATTATTGGGAGAAATGTGCCGGATTGTGGCTTCGGTATTGATGACTTACCTAACGTTTAAGTTACAACAAATCTATATTTTAATCTCCATGTTTACTATTGCTGTTTTGAATATCGTTTTAAATATAATCCTTGTCCCCTATTGGGGGCCGTTGGCGGCAGCATATTGTACGCTGATATGTTTTATTTTATATCTTGGGGTGTCCTTTCTGGTCTCGTATATCCCCGAGCGACGTTATATAATGACGGAAGTTTTAGGTTGATATTCGTTTTGTGACTAAATTTAAGAGGTACGTTCTTTAATGAAGGAATTAATGAAAGAAGCAGGGACAATAGAGGGCTATTATTCCAACTTAAAAGAGTTTATGAAACAAAATAAAATCGACTATAAAATATTAGCCGAAGAAGATTTAAATTTTTCCCAGTCCGATATTGATATAGTAGTTAGAAGATGTCAGGATTTGGAAAAAATAAAAGAATTTACATTAAACTCTGCAATTCGAACAATTATCAAAATTAATAATAAGCATCATTTTTATTTTATTGTTATTGATAAGGAGAATATTCACGCGTTTGATTTCAGTGTGGGATTGGTTTCGAACGTGGGCGTGGTTTGCAGTGGCGATTATTTTTTTCAGAGCAGTGAAAACGGTGTTAATTTTAAAGAAAATTACCGTTTTTTAAAAAATGCTGTAAAGAATAACCCCTCTTATTTCATCATCAAAGAAAATAAAAAATCAGTTTTCTTGCGAATTTCCCTTTATTTCAAAAAAGTAAGCAAATACCTGCGTACGCTTTTTATGAAAAATACCCAGGGCATCTGTCTGGTTTTGCTTGGAGCTGATGGGAGCGGTAAAAGTACTGTATCTGAATTTATTCAACGCAATCTCTCCATAGACAGGAAATTATTCCAATTAAAAAAAATATATTTCAAGCCCAATGTATTTAAAATTAAACCCGACAAAAAATTTACCACTGTCAATATTCCGCACAGTCATGGCAGTTATTCATCTTTTCTCTCGGTATGTAAAGTAGTGTATGTATTTTTAAATTATCTCTTTTATATACCCATGTGGTTCTTCCGAAAGAAAAACGGCCATCTTATTCTTTTTGACAGACATTTCTATGACATGCTCATTGACCCGCAAAGATACCGTATAAATAAAGCAGGTTTAAGGCTAGCCCAATTATTATCCAAATTGATACCTAAGCCTGAAGCTGTGATCGTTCTAACTTCCGATGTGTCTCAACTTTCAGCAAGAAAGCCAGGAGAGGTCCCTGAAGAATTACTGACTGTTTTAAACAAAAGTTATAAAAACTTCTCATTAAAAAATGTAAACGTATGTCATATCGATAATGATGGCTCAGTAAAAGATTTAACAGAAAAAGTGTTCACTACTGTATTAAGAAGTATCCCAACATGAATTATTTTTCAAGGATTGAAAAAGAGGGGTTGAGCATTTCAAGAAATAACACTCCTAATGCAATAGCCCTACCCTCAATTCACAAGGCGAAGTATTTAATTAGCCTCGAAGGGAAAAACGTGTTTTTTTCCGGCTTGAATATGTTAAGTTCCCGCAGCTTTAAAGCCGTTTTTGCAAAAAAAATACTTTCAGTGCTCTACCGGATGGGATTAATTAAATATTTATGCAAGTCTCATTTAATTAATATAGATAAAAATAGTGCCTTATTGAGTTTTGTTAACCAATCATATAGAGAGTTGGGAGGGGTTAATATTTATTTGGGGACAGCAAAAACCGAAAATTTTTCCCTTACCTTGCAAGTTCTCAACCACAATAAAGAATATTATTTGAGATATCCTGTCAGTGATTCCGCAAAAAAACATGCAGCTAACGAGTTAAATAATATAAATTATCTTCAAACTAGAGGCATTAATGCTATTCAACGATTAGATAAAGTCATCCAAGTTGAAGAAAACAAATTATATGCTTACGAAGGCATACCTAGTTCGAAAACTAAAAGTGACTTTTGCGGGCGTAAAATAAAACTGTTGCAAGAATTAACGGGTCCTGATTATGAAATGGTTAAAGAAAATAGTTCTTTTCAGGAATTGAATGGGTTAATCAAAAACATGCTGGTGCAATCAGAAGGGGTTTGGGATCATTTGAGAGATATCTATGAACAAATTGTAGGGATAATCTCATCTTTTTTCATAAGGAAAGCTTTTTTTCACGGTGATTTTTCCCCTGATAATATTTTGATATCAGGTAAGCAATCCTATCTCATCGACTTTGAGTATTCATGTATTGATTTTTTTGCCTGTTTTGATCTATTTCATTACTTTTATAAAGCAAAAAATTTTCATCGAAAAAAAATAACTTTGGAAGATTTAAAAATAGTTGATACCCATGTAAAAAAAGTATACGAAAGCTATCCTTTTTTTGATAACTTCCAGAAAGATAAGTTTGCAATGCTTAAATACCTTTATATTTTCTATTTATTCATTCTTCTTAAAAGATATATAGTGGATGAAAAAATAAATATTCATAACGAAGTTATTAATAACCTTGTGCATAGCATTCAAAGCTTATTTTTTGAAAATGCCCTAATAGAAAAGGTGAAATAATAAAACAAAGAAATATTCTCAAGATGCATTATCCAGTGTTTGCGTGTATCTTTAGCAGGATTTGCTTTTAAAGAATTTGAGCGGTTTTGTTCTAAGTCATTCTTGCCTATGGAGCTGGAATAAAGATCAAAATTGACTCACGAGCCAGGAAGATAAAATGGGTGAGGTACGTTTTTCTAGAAGATTTATTCATTCCATGCTTGCTCCTTATGTTATAGCCATGGGAACGGTGTTAAATGTAGTGTTTTTGAAGTTTGCTGTTTCCTATGTTTATCTGGTTCTTTTATTATTTTTTTCTACTTTTTTATTAGTTGATTGTGGAATAAATTTCCATAAGGTAAAAAGTTCGTTTTTAATATACTCTGCCGGAGTTATTTTTGTATTTTTTTTAAGCGTTCTCGGAGCACAGGATTTCTCCGCCACTGCACTATTTGCGCGTGGATTATTCATTTATCTGTTATTTCCATTTTATTGGTGTATTTATTTCATGCATTTTGATGAGCATGACTTTTGGACGGTGGCGAATAAATTTATAAAAACAATGGGGGTGGTTATCGCTGTTTGTGGAATCATTCAATATTTTTACTCCAAAACCTTATTTGGTTTATATGATGATTCCTGGTCCAAGAATTTTCTGTACTCCTCACAACTTAATGATTATAAATTGCTGTTCAGAGCAAATTCACTGTTGGGAAGTTCACAGATTTATTCCCTGTTTATGGCGTTTTCCACAATATACTATTCTGAAACCACCGCATTGAATCGTGCCGAAAGTTTAAATCCATTCAATATTAATAATATTTTATTGCTATTATTTTTTACAGCAGGCTTATTGTCTGGAGCAAAATCCTTTTTATTTCTTTTGGCTATTTTTTACACTCTAAAATATTTTAAGTTGGAGCATTTGATTAAAATTGTTTTCGGTTTTCTGTTTATTTTTATAGCTCTGGAAGTTTTGTCAAATACAGAGTTGTTAAAATACAGAGTGATTAGCAGGGTAGCTGATTTTTCCAACATAGTTAATGAGGAAACAGCGCAATCAGGACGTATGGCAATCTACAAATCCTTGCTGGCACAATCAGTTGAGGATGAAACACTTTTTCTAGGCTCCGGGCCTGGTTCTCATATGACTTTTTCTGATTTGGATAAAAACAGTGAGCATACAGTAGCTGAATCCTACTTATTGCAAATATATGTTGAATTAGGGATTATAGTTTTTTTATTATTCTTGGTTTTTATCTTTTCCTCATTTAGTGTAAGACAGAAAAATACAAGAACACAGATTTTAAAAAAAATTCTTATAATTGAAATTGTATCCATGTCTTTTGTTCATGGCTTTAATTCTCCGGCAATGTTTTTATTTTGGGGGCCTTTCTTAATGCCATTAACGAGACCTGAATTCTATTTAACTAACTGACTTGAACAATGAAAATTTTATTAAACTGCTCTACCTTGATAAAGGGAGGTGCTTTACAAGTAGCAGCTTCAGTTTTAGAAGATGCAATAAAAGATACGGAAATAACCTGGTATTTTGCGGTTACCCAGACTTTATTTTCTAAATTTTCGGAACTATTAGCTGAGCCTTATGAGAATAATCGAGTCATTATATTAGATAGAAGCCCTGCTCGCAGCCTGGAGATGCGTAAACAGCTTCAGCATACAGTGAAACAGCAACATTTTAGTGCGGTATTCACTCTTTTTGGTCCGGCTTATGTGGATTTTCCCGTCCCCCATTTATGTGGGATTGCTGATGGGTGGGTAACTCATTCTAATAAAACTGCGTATCAATTACTCAATACTGCAAAAGATAAGATCCGCACTTATTTATTATGCAATTACAAGTTGTGGTGGTACAAAAAGGCGGACAGGTGGTGTGTTGAGGCACAAGTTGCTAAAGATGGCTTCTTATCCAAAACGAAGACTAACCCTGATTTCGTGACTGTTATTCCTAATGCCGTGAATCAAGCCATACAGAAATATGTGACGGTACCTATTGAAAGAACTTTAGGGGAGTCAATTAATATTTTTTGTTTGGGGGCTGATTATTGGCATAAAAATTATCAGATCATCCCGAAAATTTTGACGCAAATTAATGGTAAAACCAATAAAAAAGTTAATTTTATTGTCACCTTGCCGGCAACATCCCCCGTATATTTAAACCTGATAGAGAAGGCAAAAAAAGCCCAGGTTGAGGAGAGTATCATTAATTTGGGGCCCTTAGGTTTGGATGAGGTAGTTCATGCCTACCAGAAATATGATATTTTATTTTTCCCGAGTGTATTGGAGACCTTCAGCATAACCCCACTTGAAGCTTTATACATGAATATGCCGATGATTATTTCCAATATACCTGCGAACAAGCAAGTTATGGGGGACTGCGCCATTTACGTTGATCCTCTGAAGAGCGAAGAAATTGCTGAAAAATTAATAGGACTCATTTTAAATTACGATCATGAAGTAAAGCGGCTTCATGAGTTAAAAGCGCAAAATTATTTTGAAAAGTTTTCCACCTCGTTAAAGCGGTTTAAAACGTATAAAAGAATTTTAAAGACAATGGTAGATTAATTTATAAGTAAAAAAAGTGTAGTATTCATTTTAATTTATAATCCAGGGGAGCCGGGAAGCTAATTTATGAATGTATATTGGGATGTTCAACAAAATATGATGCAAAATCAATCAACCTGGTTGATAACAGGTGTTGCAGGCTTTATTGGTTCCAATCTGTTAGAAGCATTATTAAGGCTTAATCAAAAGATTATTGGATTAGATAATTTTTGCACGGGAACGAAGTCAAATTTGGAAGAGGTAGCCCGAAAATTTCCCCAGCAATTTCAGGCCAATTTTAAATTGATTGAAGGCGATATTTGCTCGGCTGAAGATTGTGAGCGAGTGATGGATGGCGTCGATTTTATCCTGCACCATGCTGCGGCAGTCAGTGTGCCATTATCCATCCAGTTTCCTGAGCATACCAATGCAGTCAATGTCTCAGGTTTTATAAATATCCTCAATGCCGCGAAAAAAGCGGGGGTGAAAAGGCTGGTTTATGCCTCCTCGAGCGCAGTATATGGTGATTCACCAATAGCAAAAAAAAATGAAGGCTGCGGCCTTGCCCCCTTATCCCCTTATGCAGTATCAAAATATGCAAACGAGTTGTATGCCAAAAGCTTTGGGGTTTGTCTGGGATTAGAAGCAATTGGTCTTCGCTATTTTAATATTTATGGTCCAAAACAAAACCCAAAAGGTGAATATGCCGCAGTCATTCCTTTATGGATTGATTCAATTTTAAAAGGCAAGCCGGTATATGTCTTTGGGGATGGTAGCAGTTGCCGCGATTTTTGTTATATAGATGATGTAGTTCAGGCCAATTTACTCGCGGCTTTAACCACAAAATCATCGGCATTGAATCAAGTATACAATATTGGATGTGGTATGGAGATAACTTTAACCCAGTTATTAAACTACCTGCAAGAAACGATGGAAGAGAAATTCGAGGTAACCTATCAAGAGTTTAGAACAGGAGATATTAAGATTTCATCTGCTGATATTTCGAGTGCCATGCGTAACTTGGGATTTGTCCCAGCTACTCCGCCTAAAGAAGGATTAATCAAAACCATAAATTATTATAAAGAACAAAATAAGTCATTCGAACTTCGAGCTGAGGAGAAAAGGGTTCTGGAATCCGCATCATAATTTCAGGAGGTCCCATTTCCTATTTTTTATCGTCTGAATTGGATTTTTTAAATGCTTTTTAATGATCCGGTATTTATTTTCCTGTTTTTACCCATAGTGTTTTTTCTTTATTTTTTTCTTAATCATTTACGCCTTCCAGTTTTAAGTAAGGTGTGGCTCGTTTTATCTTCTTTATTTTTTTATGGGTATTGGAATTTTTCCTACTTGTTTTTGATCATTATTTCCATGACGGTCAATTTTTCTGTCAGCTTGTTATTCCAAAAAGAACGTATCGGTTCACGAATAAAAAAGAGCCTGTTAATAGGTACAATATTATTGAATATACTCGCGCTAAGCTATTTCAAGTATGTGGACTTTTTCATCCATAATCTCAACTTGATTTTTAATGGCCATTTCTCATTTTTGCAGCCGGTTTTACCCTTGGCAATCAGTTTTTATACCTTCCAACAAATTGCTTATTTAATCGATAATTATCGCGATGGGGTGAGTGAACACAGTTTTTTAAATTACTGCTTGTTTGTAACTTTTTTCCCGCATTTGATAGCGGGACCTATTACGCACCATAAAGAGATGATGCCTCAGTTTGCCAACTTTAGAAATATGTTTTTCAATTATAATAATGTAATTCTGGGGCTGTTTGTCTTTTCCATTGGATTATTTAAAAAAGTATATATTGCCGATTCGTTCGCACTATGGGCTAATGCCGGATTCAATGCCCCTCAGGCATTAACCTTTTTAGATGCCTGGATGGCTAGTTTAAGTTATACCTTTCAGCTTTATTATGATTTTTCCGGATACTCTGACATGGCCATAGGCTGTGGTCTATTATTTAATATCCGCTTGCCGATGAATTTTAACTCCCCTTATAAAGCCACAAACATTCAAGATTTTTGGCGTCGTTGGCATATGACACTATCGCGATGGCTCCGTGATTATATTTATATACCTTTGGGTGGGAACCGTCTGGGTCCTTCCAAGACTTATTTAAACCTATTTATTACGTTCCTAATCGGGGGAATTTGGCACGGAGCAAATTGGACCTTTATTGTTTGGGGGGCTATGCATGGAGCAGCTTTACTGGTTCATCGGCTCTGGCAATCTTTTCATTTCAGGCTACCGACACTGGCGGCCTGGTTTTGCACTTTTTTATTTATAAACAGTACCTGGGTAGTGTTTAGAGCCGATAATATTAATTCCGCATTGCAGATATTAAGAATCATGTTTGGGGGAGCTGAGATTAACTGGACTACCAATTTGTTGCAGGACAGCTGGAGTAGCTTTGCAGTGGCTTTGCAACAGATAGACACATTTTTAAGTTCTCCAAGTATTCTATTCCACGGCCTCACCTTTGGTTTATTAACATTCCTGGGAATAAATTCCATGCAATTGGCTGGCTATACTGAATTTTTATATTCCTTCAAATTTAATAGAAGTGCTTATTTTGCTTTATTTTCTGCTTTATTAATTGCGGTAAGCATCTATTGCTTATTAATAGTTAGTGGAGAATCAGAGTTTCTATATTTCAATTTTTGATGAGCTTTTATCTTGAATTTTTTATCTAAAAAATTAAAGCCTGAAAAATACCTGGGATTATTTATCCTGGGCTTTATTGTATTTTCTTTATTTTACCTGCCCTATCTTCTTTTTTTAAAAGGGATGGGAGAATACAAATCCATACCTGATATCGTAGAGCAACAGTTAGCGGCAATTAAACACCATAAAAAAGTTATTTACGGCTCAGGTATCCGTCCCATGAATTATTTTTATAAAAAGGAGCTCATGGAACATATTCATCCGCAAATTATTGCCTGGGGCTCCTCCCGGGTGATGCAGTTTAGACAAAAAATGTTTTTATCCAAATTTGTTAATTTGGGTGGGATGATGACCTCATTGGATGCGGGACTGCGTTCTTACAAGGACATTATAAGGGCTAAACCGAAGCTGGTTCTTTTGGGTATCGATTTTTGGTGGTTTAATGAGAATTTTCAAAATAAAAATTATAAAGAAACAATAGCCCCCAAGCTTTACAAGCCAAAATCCAGTGATCTGCTAACTGTCAGAGACTGGTTAAAAAATGGAAAACTTACTTATACGGATTTTTTAAAAGGAGTGCTTCAATTTCCCAATAAGGGCATTGGAGTATCCGGCATACTTCATGAAGAGGGGTTTGGCCCCGATGGTTCCTATTATTATACCGGGATTATTACAGGACAGAAGCAACATCATGATATTGGTTTTGCAGATACCTTATTGCGCATAAAAACAGGAGAAAGACGGTTTCAGTATGGAGAAACATTAAGTAAGGCCCACTTCAAAGAGTTTATGTTTTTATTAGATGAGTTCCAGCGTCAGCATATTGAGGTTATTTTATTTTTTCCTCCTCTTGCAGCAGCGTCAAATCGAATGATAAATCACTTGAGTGAGAAATACTCCTACATACCTCAGTTGAAAAAGGCTTTGAAGGCTGCCGGATATCATTATTATGATTATTCTGAACCAGGGCTAATTCAAAGTTCTGACTGTGAGTTTATTGATGGTTTTCATGGTGGCGACGTGACGTACGCGCGAATTCTCAAAGATCTGGCAAAGCAAGAGCCCGAATTGGCAAAATATGTGGATATGAATTTTTTGGAAAAAAGCATTGCCCAATACAGTGGATTTGCTTATATACCTGATGGGCAATTCATACCTGGGGAAATAGATTTTTTGGAAATAGGGTGTTCCAAAGGTAATCCCCAAAAAACTACAGCCTAGTTGTAGAATACCTCTGTGCTAAATGGCCAAATAAAGAAATCGCCCAGTTGTCATTTATCTTGCGGGTTCATATGTAAGCGAACTTGGAGATAAGAATCCCAGCTCATGCTAATGCTGCCCAAATGGGTTGCTGCCAGTTAAGAATTGTTGCTGATTTTTTCGGCAAATGTGGCTTATACATGATCTAAAGATCAGGCTTTTCATCGGTTTCTGTCAATAGTTTTTTTTTTATGATAAATTTGCATTTTATTTTTTATTAGGATGTATATGCTCAAGGTAATGACCATTCTAGGCACACGACCTGAATTGATTAAGATGTCTCGCGTCATTGCAGAGTTTGATAAATATACTCGCCATATTTTGGTGCATACGGGCCAGAATTTTGATTATGAATTGAACCAGATTTTCTTTGATGATTTGGAAATCCGTAAACCCGATTATTTTCTTGAAGCTATAGGGGATACCGCATCCCAGGCTATCGCGCGAATCATTGAAAAGGCAGATGAAGTCCTAGAAATAGAAAAACCTGATGCTGTGCTTCTTTATGGGGATACTAATTCCTGCCTGGCAGTCATACCTGCCAAACGTCGTAAGATACCGGTATTTCATATGGAAGCGGGTAACCGCTGTTTTGACCAACGTGTTCCAGAAGAATTAAATCGCAAAATTCTTGATCACTTAAGTGATATTAATCTGGTCTTGTCGGAACATGCCCGCCAATACCTCATCAAGGAAGGGATTCCAGCAGAACGAGTGATTAAAACAGGTTCTCATATGCAGGAAGTTCTGGCACATTTCATGCCAAAGATCCTATCGTCAAGGATACTGGAACAACTCAATCTGCAGTCACAGCGTTATTTTTTAATCAGTAACCATCGGGAAGAAAATGTAGATGTTCCAGCCAATCTGCAGGATTTACTGGATACATTATGTGCTTTAGCGCAAGAATATGATATGCCCGTTATTGTTTCAACTCACCCAAGAACACGTAAGCGTCTGGAAAGTCTTAATGTGGGCGAATTGGATCCACGGATTCAGTTTTTAAAGCCTTTTGGATTTCTGGATTATGTTAAATTACAAATGGAAGCTTTTTGTATCTTATCGGATAGCGGTACGATTACAGAGGAAGCTTCTCTCTTAAATCTTCCGGCGGTAACGATCCGCAATACCCATGAGCGTCCTGAAGGGATGGATGAAACCACATTAATTATGTGCGGGCTTAAGTCTTCGAGTGTCCTCAATAGCGTACGTATCGTAGTTTCCCAGCATAACCGGACTTCCCGGACTTTTAAAGTGGTTTCCGACTATGAAGGGGGATGCGTGTCGAAAAAAATGGTTCGCATTGTGACGAGCTATGTTGATTATGTTAATCGAGAAGTCTGGTCAAAATAGGATAAGCATTGTTTGAATTTAATTGCCTTTCTTGGTAAGACTGCACCTTATTTTTTAGTGAAAAGCAGAATTCGAATAGTCTGAAAATTTCATGAAAATTTATAATAAATTATTAAAGACATCGATTTTATCTGGATTATCAACCCTCGTTAAAATTTTAACGGGGATGTTAACTCTAAAAATAGTGGCGTTGTATACTGGACCTGAAGGAATTGCCATCCTGGGGCAATTCATGGGGCTAGTCAATATCCTCGCTGTGATTGCCGGTGGCGGCATCACCTTGGGGGTTATCAAATATGTGGCCGAATATGCCAGCACCCAAGATTTTAGCGAGTTTCTGTCAACGACAACCGTTTATACCTTATTTTTCTCTTTGGGCACTATGGTGCTCGGATTGGTTTATAGCCAGAATTTGGCGAACTGGATTTTAGGTTCTGCTCAGTTCACCTATCTTATCTCGTGGATGGCGGTAGCTCAGTTTTTTATAGCCATGCATTTATTAATATGCTCAATCCTCAATGGACTCGGACAAATCCGTTTGCAAGTGGCTATTACCATCATGAGTAGCGTGCTCAGTCTAATAATGGTATGTGCAGGAGCATATTATTATCAATTAAAAGGGACTTTATTTTCGTTTGTTTTAGCCCAGGTTCTTGCTCTTGCAATTTCATTGGCGTGTGTTTATCGTCATGAGTGGTTTAACCTTTTATTTGCCTGGAAGGCGCGAAGAAAGTATTGGATAAATTTAATACGTTATTCATTGATGACCACAGTCAGTACCCTTACCATGCCTGTTGCACAAATTATCGTTCGTAATGATTTGGATGTACTTTTTGGTTGGAATGCTGTTGGTTATTGGCAATCGGTAGTGCGCCTTTCTGACGCCTATTTGCTTTTTGTTACCACTGCATTGACGGCTTATTATTTACCTCGTTTATCAGAATTACAAACATCGGCTGATATAAAAAAGGAAATAGCGCACGCTTATCGGGTATTAATCCCGCTGATTGGCATGATATTAATCCTTATCTACCTGTGTCGAAATATTATTGTAGCTCTCCTCTATAGCAAAGCTTTTTCCCCAGCAACCCATTTATTTGGATTTCAGCTGTTCGGGGATTTTTTCCGGGTTGCGAGCTGGTTATTTACTTATTTGTTGCTTGCTAAGGCCTGGACAAAAACCTATGTTACTACCGAAATTATTTTGAGCATCATCTTTATTTGTTTTAGCCACTTATTTGCTCGCAGTTATGGATTGACAGGAGTGACCTACGCTTTTGCCCTTACTTATTTTATCTATTGGCTGATGATGGGAGGGGTGACGTTGTTTTATTTTAAACGGCAAAACAGACATTATAAACTTACAGCCCTCCCCAGCATCAGTGCCTAGAGCGTGACTCATTCGGTCTATAAGCTACCATACCGCTTCAGGGGGGGGATAGGGGGTGTATCGGCGATACACCCAAAGAGGGTTAATTTCTAGGATTGAAAATTTCCAATAGGCTGAGTAAGACGCTGTGGATGTAATTGCCTATGTAACAGGAATTTCAGCAATGCGAGCCCCCCAAGGAAGACAACCAGCTCGATAATAAAATAAGCAAGGGTTACTGGAAAATTGAGCTGTACGAACAGATAGGCCAAGGCAACGCCAATGGCTGCATTAACTCCCTCGTTTCTCAGGAAAATATTGGCAAGATGCTCAAGGAAATATCCCGTGAAATATAATAAAGCCAATCCCAAAGCTACCATGAGTAAACTTCCGCTATAATAAAAAAATGCGATCGGACCTGGAATAGTCATAAATACAAAATTCTTGTATTTTTGATAAGATGAGTTCGACATTTTTTGATAAATTGCATCATTGCCGCGGGCCGGGTTTTCAAAGAGAGCCGTGCGGAACAGGTTCATTCCCAGTTGATTTGTTGCACTGGAAACTGCTAAAACCCCTTCAAGGCCGATCCAGCGATTAACAATCAGTTTATTAAATTGATACAGACTGTGAGTCCAAAAGGTCTGTTTCACCCGCCCCACATACTTAATCTTTATATAGCTGGGTCTTATTTTATTAGGTATGGTTTGCGCGGGTTTGGCACCAGGTTCTTTTAACTGTGCATGTAAAAAATTGTGATAACGCTCGGTAAATACAAATAATAAAGTAGCTAAAAATAACGCTGCGGCGATAAAAACCATCTTTATCCATTCATTTTTAGTAAATCTTCTGTCAAAAGGACTTACCTTATAGAAGTAGAGTATAAAGGGCACGGCCGTATATAAGATAATCTGCACGCGGCTACACATGGAAATTGAAGTAAGTGCCCCAAGCAAGCTTAATAAATAAAACATCCAGCAGGGCTTTAATTTTCCATCCTTAATTAACCAAAAAGCCAAGGCAGAAATGAGAATGGCATTTCCCCAGGCAACCATAAATGCAATGATCATATACAGAGGGCTGGGAAGTTTAATTAAAGGTTCGGTGCCAATTTTCAAAATGGAAAAGTAATAATTAAAAAATAACAAAGCTGCAGCACTGGCAAAGCTCAGAATAAGCAAAGGCAGTAAATAAGATGAGCTTTTAAAGGATTGGCTGGGGAGCCTAATTTTTTTAGTAAACAGGGTGCTAAGCCAAAAGCAGGCAAGTAAGGTCGCAAACGCAGCAATGAGTATCAAAAGAGCTGCGTTCCATTTTGAGGGTGAATAATTAAACTGCCCGGTGGGTTCAATAAAATTAATATAAAAAAGAAAATGCAAAATGACTTTTAGCCAACAACCCAGTATTAAAAAGGAGAGGAAAAATAAAGAAAAATAGCCATTTCTCTTTTTGTAAAGAGAAAACACCATTACCGAGGCCAGGAGTCCGTAAATTATAAACAGGACTTTGGAACCGGTATAAAATACTGAGGCGAGTACCGTTAAGATAGGGGGTAATATCAGGAAAAATCTTGTGAATAAGTGAGAGGCATTAAGGTTCAGCAAATAATTCATAGCATGTTCCATATTATTTTAAAAATGATGACCGAGAGAGTCATTTTAAGATTCAGCTTTAACCTACTCTTATTGCAAATAAAAATAACCTCATTTTTTTATAGACAACTTTATAGTAGGGGAATGGGACTGTGCATCTTAGCATATTATCTTTTGGAAAACACTTAGTGGTTGCTTGCGAGAATTGATAATAAACGAACCTCTATTTGCTTTTAGTTTTTGTAAAGTACTATGGAAATTTTGTCACAGTTGTATTGCCTGAAAGGGTGTCTTACAATCCGTCCTGTCTGGAGTATCCCTTTGAACTATTTATGAATAGGAGCGGTTATGAACAATAAGGGTTCGTGCAATCCTTTGGTTTCTTTGGTTATACCTGCCTATAACGCAGAAAAATACATCATGGCTGCCATTGACAGTATATTGCAACAAACCTATTCCCCGATTGAATTAATTGTCGTCAATGATGGCTCTACCGATAAAACTGAGGAATTGCTCAGGCAACACCAGGATAAATTTAAATATTTTTCGCAAAAAAACTCAGGGCAAAGTGCTGCAATGAATTTGGGTTGGGAGCAAAGTTCTGGCTCTTTTTTAGGTTATCTAAGTGCAGATGATCGCTTGCATCCGGAAGCAATTGGTCTTCTGGTCGCCGAGCTGTTAGCTCATCCTGAAACCGTGATGGCTTATCCTGATTTTTGTATTATTGATGAGAATTCAAAATATATACGCTCGATCAAGGCCAAAGATTATAATCTGAGATCGATTGTTGCCGATTTTGATTGCCTGCCAGGTCCCGGTGCTTTGTTTCGCCGGGAAGCATGGTTAGCAGTTGGGGGATGGAACACAACACTCCGTCATATTCCTGATGTGGATTTTTACCTTCGCTTATGTCTATATGGTCCTTTTAAGCGTATACCTAAAGAATTAGCTGATTTTCGTATTCATTCCGGATCTACTACCTATAGCCCTTCTTCCATAGCCAAGGCGGATGAGCCCCTGAAAGTCATAAAGGAGTTTTTTTCTCAAAAAGAGGTTTCTGCAAAATTTATAAAATGGCGGCGGCGATCCGTAGCCAATGCCTTAATGTTATCAGGCTTTATGCATGGTTATTCAGGCCGTTACATTAAATTTGTTTCGCGCATGACCAAAGCCGGATTCATCAGCCCTTCGGCCATATTGTCCAGAAAAATGGCAAGTTATCTGGTGCGTATTTTTAAAAAATAACCCAGGGTCCCTAAAGAGTGAACCCTATTATCATGGGCAAAAACTGACTTTGGTAATAGGGCAAAGGAGTAACAGCTCAGTAATTAAATGCTTATAACAAATTACTGGTTTTATTAGGCATCCAAAGCTTCCTGAATGAAATCCAGTCGAAGCAGCAAGTCTTTAATCTCAGGCACTGTGAGCAGCTCTGTATTATGAGAAGTATAATCATCGAATGAAGAGATTATTTCCTCGCCTTCTACAAAATATTTCTTATAATTAAGATCTCGATTGTCGGCACTGATACGATAATATTTTCCCATATCTTCGGCCTTAGCCATTTCTTCTCTGGAAACCAGCGATTCATAGAGTTTTTCACCATGGCGAGTACCGATCACCTTAATCTGACTGTCACTTTTGAAAATTTCAATAAGTGCTTGCGCCAAGTCAGCAATGGTAGATGCAGGAGATTTTTGGATGAAGATATCCCCTTGCCGTGCATTGGCAAATGCATGCAGTACAAGATCCACCGAGTCTTCGAGTGACATTAAAAAGCGAGTCATTTTGGGATCAGTAATGGTTAAGGGATGATTTTCTTTTATTTGTGAGACAAAAAGCGGAATCACCGAACCGCGTGAGGCCATAACATTTCCATAGCGTGTGGCACAAACAACCGGACCACTTTCAGAAATAAGCCGTGACTTGGCCACCATTATTTTTTCAGCCATCGCTTTTGAAATTCCCATTGCATTAATGGGATAAACGGCTTTATCTGTACTGAGTACTACTATTTTTTTTACAGAATTTTTTATTCCTGCGTTTAAAACATTTTCCGTGCCAAGGATATTAGTGCGAACGGCTTCCATAGGATAAAATTCGCATGAAGGAACTTGCTTAAGCGCTGCGGCATGGAATACATAATCTACGCCAATCATTGCATCTTCCACTGCTTGGGAGTCGCGCACATCCCCAATATAGAATTTAACTTTTTCATTGTTTAACTCATTACGCATATCTTCCTGCTTTTTTTCATCGCGGCTAAATATACGTATTTCACGAAGATCAGATTTTAAAAAACGCTTCAACACAGTATGACCAAATGAACCGGTACCGCCTGTAATCATGAGAACTTTATTATCAAACATTTACTTAGCTCCATAAAATTTGCTTGTTTCATGCATGAACTCTATCAATTCGGG
Organism: Fluoribacter dumoffii NY 23; assembly: GCF_000236165.1. Taxonomy (NCBI): domain Bacteria; kingdom Pseudomonadati; phylum Pseudomonadota; class Gammaproteobacteria; order Legionellales; family Legionellaceae; genus Fluoribacter; species Fluoribacter dumoffii. The sequence continues at coordinate 200,896 of NZ_CM001373.1, forward strand.
CCATGAAGGAGCGTTATAGCTTGTGGCTTTTTTAAAACGCTCACCATTTAAAGACCGATCAATGACTAGTTGTTCATTGGCTATAATTCTGATTTTTTTCCCATAAATTTCAGCAATTAAAGCGAGCAAATCATATTTATTTATAGGAGATGCAGCAACATGGTACAGACCGCTTAATTCAGGGTGAGGGATTACATAATCGCGAATGATTCGGGCCAATTCAAAAGTTGGAAGCCCAGAAAAAACGGCTTTAGTGAACCCATTAACTTCGTTTTCTTGAGAAAGGAACCATTCCAGAAGGGCATGGTTGCTATTTAGTTCATGACCGATTATGGAGGTTCTCAAGGTAATTGCATGAGGTAATTCTGTTATCTCGCCAATGTACTTTGATTTTCCATATAAATCTTCTGCATCGGATACATCGTGTTCCAGGTAAAGCCCTTTTTGTCCTGAAAAAACACAATCGGTACTAATATGAATTAGTCTGGCATGTGATAAAGCGCAGAGTTTTGCCAATCGATGAGGCAACATGGCATTGATGGGAAGTACTACCAAAGGATCTTTTGCTGTGGCGAGTTGTTTAATCAGGCCAACACAATTAATCACCACATCGGGACGAACGAGTTCGAATACTTTGAATAGGGAATCCATATCGAGCACATCTACATTAGTGATTAAGTGTGAATGTGCGTGCTCAGGAAAATAGCGCACATATTTTTTATCGCGTAAAGTCCCAAAAACTTGTGTATCAGATTGACTAAAAGTATGGAAAACGGCACTTCCCAGCATACCTGTAACGCCCAATACGAGAATTTTCACTGAGGCTTTCTCCTTTTTTCTGTGATTCTACTACTTAGTATTTCGATGAGTCTTTGACTTTGTTTTTTCATTTCAAAATGTTCAAGAAAATAAGACCGGCCTGCCTTACCTAGTTTCTCTCGTTCTGAAGGAGTCATATGATATAGTTGTTCCATATTTTTGGCCAGTGCTGCAGAATCTTCTGCTGGCGATACCAGTCCTGCCCCTGCTTCAAGTACTATGCGTGCCCCTTCCCCATTAAGGGCCGCCAGAATAGGCCGGCCCGCTGCAAGATAGGCTTGGATTTTACTTGGAATGGTATAGGAGAAGATTTCTTCATCTTTAAGGGTAACCAGTAACCCTGTGGCCAAAGAGAAAATCTCGGGCATCAGCGAAGGAGGAAATCTCCCAGGCAGAAGTACATTCTTTAGATTTTTTTCTGCGATGTGTTTTTTCAAAAAATCGGTCTGACTGCCGCTTCCAATTAAAATAATTTTACACTCAGGTAAATGCTGTAACTTTTCTGCAGCTTGCATTAAGGTATCAAGGGCTTGGGCGGTTCCTAAATTTCCAGCAAAAACAAAGCAGCGATTCTCCTTTAATTCCCTGGTCAGACTTTCAGGAACTGTTGCAGTCTTGTCCAGATTAGGGGGAGGGTCGAAAAAGGAGTTAGGGTAATAAACGAGTTTATCTGGATGGGTGTATTTTTCCATCATGCCGGTGAAGGCTTGTGATTGTACCAGCAACGTATCCGAGGCTTTATATATCCATTTTACTACCCAGCCTATCATTTTCAGCACCATGCCATTTTGAATAAAGCCTGTAGCCTTTACACTTTCCGGCCACAAGTCCTGGACCCAAACTGCCAAATGTGAGCGGAGTCGCCGCTTTAGGTACATAGCAGGAATTACTGAAGTGATGGGGGACGGTACAAACACTAAAATAGCGTCAAATTGTTTGCCTTTTAGAAAATGAGGAAAATAAAAAAGGCCGCTAAAAATATAGGAAAGGTAGTTTAATATTAATTTTTTAGCGCCCTTTCCTCGGGGATAAATAGGTATTCGATGAACTTTAATCGTCTCAAAAGATTCGGTGATGCAGCCCGCAGCCGAATAGCCGGCAAATACTTCGCCTTCCGGATAATTAGGCTTCCCAGTGACTACTTCGATATAATGTCCATGGTCAGTAAGGCACTTTACGAGTTCGTTTATTATGAAGGTTTCCGGCCAGAAATATTGCGAGACCACTAAAATGTTCACTAACTATGTCCCCTATAATTTAAAACTTATCGGTTTAGCATCCTGTTCTGGTAGTCACCATAGCCGAATGAAAAATAATTGGAGTAAATATTAACGGAGTTTATGAAATAATGTTTATTGCAAGACTCTTTGATACAGATCAACAATTTTTTCACCTATAGAATCCCAAGTGTAATTCTTAAGTATCAGTTTATTTAAATTGCTTCCCATATTGTTTCTGGTTGAGTTAGAAAGCATTTTTATTAATCCCTGTTCTAAACCTGCAACATTTGCCTGAACTACATACCCTGCATCTGCTTCTTCCAAGTTAAATCCACATTGATCGGTGATCAGTACGGGTTTAGAAAATATCCCTGCCTCAATGACCACTAGCGACATAGCCTCTTGTCGGGAAGGGACTACTAAAAACATTGCATTCTGGTAAGTACGCACCCGGTCTGCCTTAGCCACACTGCCTATAAAATGGACCTTTTCAGCAAGGGGTGAATTTTTGATAAGATTTTGGAGAAACGCCAACATTCCCTCATCCGGGCCCGCAAATACAAAGTGATAATTTTGATATTCCGCAGGTAATCTTGCAAATGCTTTAAGAATGAGGTCAGGCCCTTTGATATAATTCAGCCTGCCCATAAACAGAATATATTTTTCTGGTAATTTAAATTGAGTGGCAGCATTTTTATTTTCTTGGAAATCATCAAGAATGACGCCGTTAGGAATCAAGGTAATTTTCGACTCTTGAATCCCATATACTTTATAGTGGTCTATTTCATTTAGAGCGATGGCTATATGCGCATTGGCATTTTTTATTATTTTTTTTCCAATAATAAAATTAAAAATTCGTTTCAAAATCCTGGAGCGTCCAAAAATGGGTAAAGCTCCGGCAGGACAGACTACATAGGGTTTACCTAAATGACGAGCATAGCAATATACTATCGCATTGAGGATAGTCCAATGATTCATAATATGAATGATATCTGCCTCATGAACTGCGTTTTTGATTTTTTTAAGGCCGCCTTTGGGGATTAAAAAGCGTTTTGAAAAATAAGGCAGCGTGATTAATTTAATATTTTGCAGCTCAGTTTGCTTGTCCTTGCTTAAATTGGAGTCCAAAGTAAGAATCGTACATTCATGGTTTTGTTGAGCTAAAAACCGACTCATTTGATTCGTTCTTTCGGCTGTACCTCCTCCTGTTAGAGAGTCGATGGTAACATTTACATTTAATATTTTCATGAACGTATTCTACTTCGCTAGTGCTCTACAAAGAAAAGCCTGCGGCTACAATTGCCATAATTAGAGGCTATTATACCAATTGACAAATTTAGTTAAACCCTCTTTAAAACTCACGGGTTTAATATAACCTGAATCCGCAAGATTCTTCCCTAAATAAACTGTTCTGGGATTGATAGTGCCCTTGCCAAGCATACGATAAAAATTTTTGTATACGGATAGGGGTAGAGGAAGGTTAGGCATAAAATAATCAGGAATTTTTAATTTGTCCATCAAATAATGTTCCACCTTGTGGAAATAATTTTCCTCAACCTCATCATCAGAAATAATATAAATGAGGTTATCAAAACGGTTCAGATGAATTAAATAATCAAGAGCACCAACTACATTGTCTACACAGACCAGATTCATAGGTCTCTTTGCCATTAAACATGATTTTAAAAAATTTTGAAAAGCAGAGCCTTGGGATAGATCGTCTGCTAATTTCACCAGGTTTTTGCCTCGGGGACCAAAAACCTGTGTAGGCCGTAAAATGGCCAATTCAAAAATATTGGAATAATTTTCCAATAAATAATTTTCTATAGCCAGTTTTGTACGCGCGTAATTTGTTTGCGGATTACAGGGGGTTTTCTCATCAACAATATCTGTTAGCACATTTCCATAAACAGAAGTAGTACTGCAATGAATGAATCGCCTTATGTCATTGGCAGCACAAATTTTGGCCAAATTTTCAATCGATTGCAGATTTTGAGTATAGTTTTCCTCCCATAAATAGGCCAGGTTAACCACTACATCACATCCCTTTATAAAATTTAAAAGCGTTGACCCATCCAATAAATTTCCCGTATAAAAACTCACGTTATCATAAGAAATATTAGAAATTTGCTGGGTTCGGGACAATGCATGGATTGTCAGATTTTGCCGGGATAACTTTTCGAGCAAATGCGTGCCTATGAAACTGTTTGCTCCTGTAATTCCTATTTTAAGCATTATGGTCCTGTGTGCAATGAGCTATGGTGTATTAAAATCGCCTATTTTTCTGTACTGAAATAATGAAACCTCTTGCTGAATCATCATTGACTGAACATTTTATTGTCGCTGTCCATTCTACCTCTCACATCTGCAATTTTTTATTAATTGTTTATTCGAACGAGTAAGCCGCTAGGTGTTTATTTCATTTACTTGCAGCGGGTTCTAACGCCTTTCTTAAATCTCCCAATTCACGGCTTCCGGTACAAAACAGGGTTACCTTAAGTTCATATTCTATTGTTTGCATGCATAAACTGACTTGTTCGGAAGACTCTAAAGCGGGTTCTAACATGGGTCTGGCATATCCCACTGTGGTTGCTCCCAGAGCAAAGAGCTTGGCGGCATTTAATCCGTTATTTACACCTCCAGATCCCCAAATCTCGTAGGCGAGATTTAATCCGACAGCATGTTTCACGGAGGTTGCGGTATCAATCCCCCAGTTGCGAAAAGTAATTGCTGCTTTTTGTCGAATAGGATCCTGGGTGGCTCTATGCCCCTCAATTCGTCCCCAGTGAGTTCCTCCAAGCCCTCCCACATCTATCGCTGCAATGCCAATATCATTTAAGCGCATCATTGTTTCACGTGAAAAACCACAACCCGTCTCTTTAACAATAATAGGTAAAGACAGATTTTTAACTGCATTTGCCAAAGCCTCCCAGCAGCCTTTATAGTCTGTTGTCCCTTCAGGTTGCATGCACTCCTGCAGCGGATTGCAGTGGATGATTAATGCATTGGCTTGTAAAGCATCGGTTAGACGTTGAATATCACTCAGCGGATGAGTGATTAATTGTGCGATTCCCAAATTGCTGTACAAGCTGACCTGAGGAAAGTCGCGCCGTAAATGTTGCCACTCAAACGCCGCCTTGGGATCAGTCAGTTCCCGTCTTTGCGAACCAACGCCCATTGCCCATCCATTCAATGCACAAGCCTCAATCAAATTTCGATTAATGTGCTTTGCATGTCGATGCCCTGCGGTCATGGAGCTGATTAGGAATGGCTTTTCTACTGCTTGTCCAAATCGAGAACTCTTGATGCTTATTTCAGCGAAATTCAAATCCGGTAGGGCATCATGTATCAAATTGATGCTATCGAAAGTACTGAGCTCCGCAGTTTGGTTTTCCGGCATTAGGGCCAATTTGATGTGATCTTGCTTGCGTTGCTCAAACTGTTCGTAGTTATTTGCCATGAATTTTCCTGTTATTACAGTTGACTGAGTGTTTGTTGCATGGAAATAGCGGCATTGGCGACATCGATGCCTTTATGGCCGGCTTTTCCGCCTAGTCTGTCCCATGCCTGCTCCTCATTATCCGTGGTAAGCACGCCAAAAAGAACGGGGATATTATATTCCAGGGCAACTTGTAAGCAGCCTTGACTTACTATATTACACACTAAATCATAGTGGCTGGTTTCGCCGCGAATTACGGCACCCAAGGTAATAATGGAGTGTACTTTTTTTTGCATGGCCAGACGCTTGGCAATAAGTGGAATTTCTACGGCTCCAGGGACTTCATATGAATGAATGTCACTTTCATTAAAACCGCGTTTCAAGAGTTGAGCAATTGCTCCTTCCTGCAGCGCTTTGGTGACTTGGCGATTAAATACACTAGTAATAATGGCGATAGGAAAAGAGCTTACTAGGGATGTATCTTCTGCAATCGCTGTATTTTGCATAATCTGTCTCTCTTGTTTTTTCTGGGGGATTGAAATGTGCAATTTACCGTTTTATCGCTGCATTTTCCACTTATTTAACTTTGTAAGATTCTATTTATGTGAAATAATTATACTGTTTTTATGCCTGAAAACCTAATTGCTGCAATTTGCGAGGAATTACTTATGAGCACAAAGCGAATAATTATTGGAATAACTGGCGCATCAGGCATGATTTATGGGATACGCCTTCTAGAGCTTTTACGGCCTACACCTATAGAAACACATTTGATTGTGAGTAAATCGGCACAATTAACCCGCAAATATGAAACTGATCTTTCACTTACTGAACTAAAAGCTCTGGCCGAAGTGTATCATTCCTGGAATGATATAGGCGCGAGTATTGCCAGTGGGTCTTTTCAAACCATGGGAATGATCATTGCCCCTTGTTCGATGAAAACTTTGGCGGAAATTGCCCATGGGACCAGTGACAACCTAATAGGGCGGGCAGCAGATGTGACTTTAAAAGAGCGCAGGAAATTGGTATTGATGCCTCGCGAATCGCCCTTGCACCTGGGGCATTTACAAAACATGGTTTCGCTAACGCAACAAGGCGCGATTATGTGTCCGGCAATGCCTGCATTTTACACTAACCCCAAGACCGTTGATGATATTATTAATTACAGCGTTGGGCGAATACTCGATCTTTTTGATATCGATGTAGGAATCGTACAGCGTTGGCAGGGATAAATTTTTCAACGTAAAAAGATTATTTTCCTAACTTAAAATATGATCCCTGTCTTTGCAGGGATCATATGCCCGCCGCGCACCAGCTTTATCCGTTTAATCTTTTGTATTGAGCTCAACCCAAGCAGCATAAGCATCGATAAATTTTTGCAGGAACTTTTTTGTGTCTTCTTTTATGATATTTCCCTGGTCGTCAAACAAATCTCCTGCTCCCCCTATATAAGACTCAGGTTGTTGAAGGGTTGGAATATCTAAAAATACAAATGATTGCCTTAAGTGGTTGTTTGCCCCAAATCCACCAATTGCGCCTGGGGAAACACTTATCACGGCGCCTGGAAGCTTGCTCCAAATACTTTTACCGTAAGGCCTGGAACCTACATCAATGGCGTTTTTGAGTACGCCTGGAACGGAGCGGTTGTATTCGGGGGTTACAAATAACACCCCTTCATAGGTTTTCATTTGTTCACGAAACTGGACCCAGGCTTGCGGAGGTCTATTCTCATCATCCAGATCTTGGTTGTATAAAGGTAAGTTACCAATTTCTACTATTTCCAGGTTTAACGATTTGGGCGCCATGGCAATGAGCACTTTTGCCATTTTTTTGTTATAGGATTCTTTGCGCAAGCTGCCGACAATGACTGCAATTTGTTTACTCATGTTACGACTCCTTGTATTTTTATTGGCTCTCACCTGAACCAGAGCTATTTATTACTCAAAATTCCCAATCTCATTGAAATACAAAAAACTTTTTCCCAGATAGGCATATTGATTTTTCAATAGAAATCCGGGGACTAAAAGTCATTCTACCTTTCAATTGAATTTAGGTTTATTTGTCATGGGTAATTGTATTATTGCTTATTTTAATAATTATTCCAGTAGCTTTGGATGGAGGCTGAACTAATTTAACAAGAAATAAAATGAAGTGTTAACAGGGGAATGAATGAAATAGGGTGAAAAAAGAGGTAAAGACGATGGGAAAAAATGAATGGGGAGAAAATAAAAACCCCCTAGCCACATAAATATTGTCATATTTAAGCGGCTAGGGGGTAGTAAATGATTTTAGACTACTTCAACTTCTTCAGCTTGAGGACCTTTTTGGCCATTGCTTGGCTTGAACATTACTGTTGCGCCTTCAGCAAGAGTTTTAAACCCAGTGCCTAAAATTGCACTGAAATGCACAAAATAATCTTTACCGCCACTTTCTAAAAAACCGAAACCTTTGGACTCATTAAACCACTTTACTGTACCACGAATTTTATCTGACATGTTAATTTCCTAAATTGTTACCAGGACATTGTAGCATTATTTTATTAATTGTGCTGTTTTTTTATTAAATATTTTTAAATTTTTTTACATTTAATGAAAAACAGCCAACAATGCAACCCCATGATAGAGCATTTTGTTTAAAAATTCTAATATTTTGCGATCTTTTATCCGGTTGCATTTTAAAAGAGCCATGGTGGCGCTATCCACTCCTTAGCAGGTTCTTTTTTTCCGGAACTTCGATTAACTCCAATCCATCTTCCTGTTTCAGGAAAGTAAATATGATTCCAGAGAACAAAGTCAGAACTCCAAGCATGAGAAAAGTATCATGAAAAATGCGGACGGATAAAACATGAGAACCCGAATAATAAGTAAAGAAGCCAAGTAAGATTGCCGAAATCGCAACCCCAAAGCTTTGAGCCAGTTGCTGGATTGTACTCATAATACTGGTTGCGGCACTCATATCATTTTCCGCGATGTTGGCATAGGCAAGGGAATTCATCCCGGTGTATTGCAAGGCAATTAGAAATCCATAAACAAAAGTCAAAATGGCAATACTGTAGGGAGAAGAATAGTGATTGATGGTACAAAAGGTCCAAAGAGAAATGCTGACCAGAATTGTATTTAAAATTAATAAATTTTTATAGCCAAACCAGCGAAGGATAGAAAAGGATAAAGGTTTTACCAAAAAAACACCCACGGCGATGGGTGCAAGCAATAGACCGGACAGGCGCGGAGTATAGCCCAAAGCAATTTGTAGCAGCAGGGGCAATAAAAAAGGGACACCCCCAAAACCCAGGCGAGCTAATAAATTGCCGACAACTGAAACGGAAAAGGTACGGGTACGCAACAGTTCGACCTTGACAATGGGATGCTTCCTTTTATAAGAGTGTTTGGTATACCCGCCTAATAAAAGCAGAGCAATCAGGAGCGTTGTACCTGTTTGTGCTGTCGTTGCCCTGGATTCACTGATCATCGATAGACCAAAGGTTAAAGTGGCTAAACCACTGCCGAAAAGAATAAAGCCTAATTTATCCAGGGGAGGAACCGGACGCGGCGGCATGGACGGTAACAATTTGCTTGATAATCCTACCGCAAGTATGCCAACGGGGATATTAACCCAAAAAATCCAGCGCCAGGAAAAACGATAAGTAATAACTCCTCCCAGTAAGGGCCCAAGCATCATTCCTAACGAGGCAACCATGACAACGATAGTCATTTTGGTAATTAATTCATGGCGCTCACAAGTGCGCAATATAATAAGCCGCCCGATAGGCATGGTTAATGAACCCCCTAAACCCTGGACAATACGCGCGCAAATCAGTTCCCATATATTATTTGTAAATCCGCACCATATAGAACTTAAAGTAAAAACCGAAATAGCACTTATAAAAACTAATTTCATCCCGAATTTATCCGCAATCCAGCCGCTAATGGGAATAAAAATCGCTAAGCTTAGAAGATAGCTGATAAGTGCCAGTTTCAGATCGACAGGGTTGACGTTCAAGCTTTGCGCCATCACAGGAATTGCCGTGTTAATAATGGTGGTGTCCACCGCTTCCATAAACATAGCAAAAGAAACAATGAACAAAATGATATTTTTTTTCATGGCTTCAGTCTATCCCATCTCGGGTACGTCCGCTACATGGATTTAATTATAGAAGGTAGCATCTATCCGGGGCAGCGTAATCTGATAATTAAAGGGCTACATGCGGATTTACTGCGCCACGTATTTTAAATCAGGAGCAATCAGGATTCGCTTAATAAACTTTTTAATCCTGCCAAATGCGATTTGGCCAAATTTTTGGATTGTTCCTGGGAGCGTTCCACATTTTTCCCAAACCATTCCAAATGTTCCGAAGGCAGCTCGTCCAGGAATCTGCTCGGTAAACAATCTTGCAATTCTCCGCCTCGACGCCTTTGTTTGGCTAAGGTAAAGCATAAGCCTTTTTGTGCGCGGGTTATTCCCACATAGGCCAAACGCCTTTCCTCTTCAATTTGATCTTCATCAATGCTTACCCGGTGTGGCAATAATTCTTCTTCCATACCCACCAGATATACATAAGGAAACTCCAGACCTTTGGATGCATGCAAAGTCATAAGCTGCAGGGTTTCATTATCCTGTTCGTCGGCTTGCTCAAGAATATCTATCAGAATTAATTTATTGATGACTTCAGCTAAAGACTGTTCAGGGTTTTTGCTCAACAAGCGACCTACCCACTCCAGTAATTCCCACACGTTATCCATTTTTTTCTGGGCTTTTGCCGGGGTATCGCATTGTTCGTAAATATAGGCTTCATAGCCACTGTCTTCGACCATTTGTTTTAAATGCTCAATAACCGCCCCGTTTGCCAAGCGTTTTTTTATTTCTTCCATCCAGTATTTAAAAGTAAGCAACGCAGCCCGGGGTTTTTCCCCAACAATTTCAGTAAGTGCAAGATGGTCTGCAGCAGTATACAGGCTAACCCCTCGGTTTTGCGCATAATGTCCCAAGGCATCCAGGCTGGCTTCGCCTATGCCGCGTTTGGGAGTATTGATCACTCTTAAAAAAGCAGCATCATCCGCCTCATTGCACAGCAATTTTAAATAGGCGAAAACATCTTTGACTTCTGCTTTGGCAAACCACGACTGACCGCCGCTGATGTTATAAGGGATGCCATAATGACGCAGCACTTTTTCAAAGACGCGTGATTGGTGGTTACCCCGATACAAGATGGCATAATCACCATATTGGGTTCGGGCACGCAGTTTATGGCTAATTAAATCAGCGACTACCTGTTCTGCCTCATCGTTTTCATCCTTGCAGCGGATAACGCGTAAAAGTTCGCCCTGACCAAACTCACTCCATAATTTTTTTTCGAAAAGGTGCTGATTGTTTGCGATAAGGTGGTTGGCAGTGTGTAAAATTATATTGGTTGAGCGATAATTTTGCTCCAACTTGATAATTTTCAATTGCGGGTAATCCTGCTGTAACTGCTTCAAGTTTTCAGGCTTGGCACCCCGCCAGGCATATATTGATTGGTCATCATCACCCACTACTGTAAACCGCGCCTGAATGCCGGTTAATTTTTTCACTAACAAATATTGGCTGGTGTTTGAGTCTTGATATTCATCAACCAACAAGTGGCGTATTTTATTTTGCCAATACTCGGTTACGGAAGCATGTTCATTTAAAAGGGTTACCGGAATACGAATCAAATCATCAAAATCAACTGCATTGTATGCTTTAAGGGCTTGTTGATAGCGTGGATAAAGCAATGCGGCTTCTTCGTAATAAGGGGCATCAGCCGGATTTTTAATGACTTGTTCCGGGGTAAGCAAATCATTTTTCCAGCGGGAGATCCGTTGTTGAACCTGGAGAAGAAACTCGCGCTCAGTCGCTTTGTTTGCAGGTAAAAAACCACGCAAGACTTGCAAACAATCCTCACTATCAAAAATAGAAAAGCCTTTTTTAAGGCCGCATAACGCAAGATGGCGCTTGATGATGCTTAAGCCTAAGGTATGGAAGGTTGCAACTTTTAAACCGCGGCGATTTGCTGTCGGCAGAACGGCTGCAACGCGAGCACGCATTTCATTGGCTGCTTTGTTGGTGAAAGTTACTGCGCAAACTGTGTTGGCGGCATAGCCGCAAGTGTTAATTAAATAGCCTATTTTTTGCGTAATTACTCGTGTTTTACCGCTTCCAGCTCCAGCAAGAACTAATAAAGGTCCATCGATATAACGTACCGCTGCCATTTGTTGGCTATTCAACATCTAGGGTTTTCTCACTCAAAAAAAGAGCGATTATTGCCCGCTTGGGTATTCTGAATCAACTATTAATTAATTGAACGTTCGACATCGAACTCTTCTTCGGTATCAATTTCAATAAAATCAGGTTTACTCTCTGGTTCATTTGATTCTTCAATACCAAAAACGACTCTGTCTATGGTTTTAAATAGGGGGGCAAGTATGTTTTTATCTATCATGATTTAATCCTTTAAATTTTCAGAGGGAGATTTTAAAAGCATAGCTCAAGATAATTTTTTCTCCAGGAAAATTACAAAAAAATTATGTTATACTTTGCTCGGCCACTAGATATTCTATGGTTCGCCGTAATCTTATTTGAGTCCATTTATGAAAGAATCTGATACCCTTCAACGCTTTATTTTTGAACACGCAAACATCCGTGGCGAAATTGTTCATATTGAAAACACTTATCAAACCATTATGAGCCAAAGGAACTATCCTCCAATGGTTAAAAATTTGTTGGGAGAGGCGATAGTTTCTTGTCTGCTTTTGGCGTCCAGTATTAAATTTCAGGGTAGTCTGAATTTACAATTTCAAGGGGATAAGCGACTTCCTCTATTATTGGTCCAATGTGATCATGAATTTAATGTAAGAGCTTTTGCCCAATTCGCTGAGGATCTCGAGACCAAAGAGTATGCTTCGGCTTTTTTAGAAGGCCAAATGGTGATTACGATTAACCAATACAACCAAACCAGTTCTTACCAAAGTATGGTTCCCCTGCAATCGACATCCATGGCTGAAAATCTAATGAATTATTTTGCCCAATCAGAGCAAGTATCCACACGGGTTTGGCTGGCTGTAAACGAAAATGCAGCCGCGGGAATGTTACTGCAGTTAATGCCGGGGCAAGAGACGACGCAAAGAGAGCAATTCTGGGAGTACGCGGTGCAATTGGGGCAAACTGTCAGTGAGCATGAACTACTTACTTTGGATAATGAAACCTTGCTTTATCGTCTTTACCATGAGACGGAATTAAGAATATTCGAGAGCCGGCAAACCCAGTTCAAGTGTCGCTGCAGCCTGGAAAAAATGAAACAGGTCCTGACGGTTCTAGGCGAGGAAGATGCAAAAGAACTATTAAAGGAACAAGGTGAAATTGCGATCCAATGTGATTTCTGCTGTAAGAAATATACGTTTGACCCAATTGATGTCACCATGTTGTTCCATAAAGGGTAGCCCGGCGAATATGCATATACGAGTGGAGGAGGGGAAACATCCCTAATCCACTCCTGATTAAACGATTGTTTTCTTAGTACGAATGCCAGTTACTGTAAGGTAAATTTTATAGAAGGCAAGATGTTCTGCTCCGCTTGAATCAGCTCGACACATTCCCCACGCATGGCCTGTAACACGTGTTGCAAGGTAATGAATTGCTCGCTAAGTTGCACATACAAATCCGCCGTATGCTTTCCCTCCAACTCACCAATAGTGAGGTAGGCTGCTTGTCCCATTTCAGAAAAATATTCGAGACTGACATGGCGCTTCTTGGCAATCCCCGGAAATAACCCGCAAAAAAGTAAGCTTTTATCACCGACATCCCGCAATACTTCCATTTGCAAGGTTTTAGGTCTATGCATGGACTCAAGAAAATCAAGTGCGATGACTGACTCAATAAGCTTAGGTCCATGGGAGAAACGCATTAATAGAAATACCAGATAACTTTCAGTATTCTCAGTTAACATTAATTGAGTCGCGGCTTGCGCCTCATTAACCAATGCATGCCATTGGCTAATATCTGTGGGATGTAAAATTAATTGTTTCATAATTACTCCCTATTCTTAAACCCCTCATTATTATTTTAGCAGCTAAAAAATAAGTTGTAGGGTGATTTCGTGTATATCTATGAGAGGGCGTCAAATACAAACGCATTAAAAAAACTTCCTGCTAAAATTATAATAAGCAGATAGGTTTTAGCCTGTTATTGATGTATAATGTCAAATCTATGTACAAATACTCTGCTTTTTCCTTCAAAGGTTATTTATGATTGATCAGATTCGCAATATCGCCATTATCGCCCACGTTGACCACGGTAAAACCACATTAGTGGATAAACTACTGCAACAAACAGGTACTTTAAATGAACGGGCACCTAAAGTTGAACGGGTGATGGATTCCAATGCTTTAGAAAAGGAGCGGGGGATCACCATTCTTGCTAAAAATACTTGTGTGTATTGGAAAAACCATCAAATTAATATTGTGGATACCCCGGGACATGCTGATTTTGGCGGGGAAGTAGAGCGTATTTTATCGATGGTTGATAGTGTGTTACTGCTGGTGGACGCAGTAGACGGGCCCATGCCGCAAACCCGTTTTGTGACCCAAAAAGCTTTTGCTCGTGGATTAAATCCCATTGTGGTCATTAATAAAATTGATCGCCCGGGAGCCCGTCCGCATTGGGTTATGGATCAAGTATTCGATTTATTCGACAATTTGGGTGCTACCGATGCTCAATTGGATTTCCCTGTTGTTTATACCTCCGCTTTGAACGGTTATGCCAAGTTGAATTTGGAAGATGAAGCGACCGATATGAGTGCTTTATTGCAGACAATTATTGATAAAGTCGAAGCGCCGAAAGTGGATGCCAACGGTCCTTTCCAAATGCAAATCAGTTCCCTGGATTATTCCTCTTATGTAGGTACTATCGGTATCGGCCGTATTACTCGGGGGCAAATTAAAGCAAAATCTCCGGTGAAAATTATTGATAAAGAAGGCAATATTCGTTCCGGACGCTTATTACAATTGTTAGGCTTTAAAGGGCTGGAGCGCGTCGAGGTTGAAGAAGCCAATGCAGGTAATATTGTTGCCATTACAGGTATTGAAGGCATCAAGATTTCCGATACGATTTGTGATCCGAATATGGTTGAAGCCTTGCCTGTGCTTTCAGTGGATGAGCCGACCATTAGCATGACCTTCCAGGTAAATGACTCACCTTTTGCCGGTCAGGAAGGAAAATTTGTGACCTCGCGAAAAATTCGTGAGCGTTTGGAAACGGAATTATTGCATAATGTTGCTTTGCGCGTTGAAGATTGTGATGACCCAGACAAGTTTCGAGTTTCTGGCCGTGGCGAACTCCATTTATCCATTCTTATCGAGACAATGCGTCGTGAGGGTTATGAATTAGCCATTAGTAAACCGGAAGTAATTATTCGCGAAGTAGATGGCGAGCAACAAGAACCTTATGAACATTTAACTGTAGATGTGGAAGAAAACCACCAAGGCAGTATTATGGAAAAATTGGGTGAGCGCCGTGGCGAATTACAAAATATGGTTCCCGATGGCAAAGGACGGGTTCGTCTTGATTACATGATTCCTACCCGGGGTCTTATCGGCTTTCATAATGAATTTTTATCTTCTACCTCCGGTACGGGTTTAATGTATCATGTTTATGATCATTATGGCCCGGCAATCAAAGGACGCATCGGTAAAAGAGCTAACGGGGTCATGATTGCTAATTGTCAGGGAATGGCTCGAGCATTTGCTTTATTTAACTTGCAGGATCGAGGCAGATTATTTGTGGAACCGCAAACCCTTTGTTATGAAGGGATGATCGTTGGAATTCATGCGCGCGATAATGATTTGGTTGTGAATGTGACCAAGGAAAAACAATTAACCAATATTCGTGCTTCAGGTTCTGATGAAAATATTATATTAACTCCTGCGATCAAATTAACTTTGGAGCAGGCATTAGAGTTTATTGATGATGATGAATTGGTTGAGGTAACTCCTGATTCAATCCGATTAAGAAAAAAATCATTGAAAGAACATGAACGAAAAAAAGCATCAAGAACAGCAAACATTGAAGAATAAAATTCAATTCAAACGAATCATCTTGTATGCACGCCAGCATCGTGCGAATCAAGGGGTGAATGAAAGTCTGTACCGTTTGGTTGATTTTTTGGAAAAACAAAAGGTACAAGTCTATCAGGACATCGATACGGCTGCGGGATTTGATGTGAAAGTTCCAGTCCTCGCCCGAGAAGATATGGGTGAGGAAAATGACTTGATTATTGTTGTTGGCGGTGATGGAAGTCTGCTTTCCGCAGCGCGGATGGCGATAAAGGTCGATACTCCTGTCATTGGAATTAACCGTGGCCGTTTGGGCTTTCTCACCGATATTTTGCCTCATGAGCTGGAAACGCAATTGAGTGCTGTTCTAGTTGGTTATTATGAGGAAGAAAAACGCTTTCTTCTCCATACCCGGATATACGAGAACGGGCATACCTATTTTGAGGGTGATGCTCTTAATGATGTGGTTTTAAGCCGGGGCAAGGAAACCCATCTCATTGAATTTTCCGTTTATGTTAATAAACAATTGGTCAGCCATTATCGTTCTGACGGGATGATACTCTCTACTCCAACGGGTTCAACAGCTTATGCTTTATCCGCAGGTGGACCGATAATGCATCCCCAATTGAATGCGATTGTTCTTGTACCTATGTTTTCTCACAGTTTAAGTTCGCGTCCATTGGTTATTGATGGAGAAGCGCAAATCGAATTGCATATCAGCCGCTTTAATGAATCCGACTTGCGGGTGAGTTGTGACGGTCATGAATCCCGAATGGTAAAACCCGGGCAAAAAGTTGCTATTCAAAAAAATGGCCATCAATTACGTCTGTTACATCCTCTTGATTATCATTATTATGATACATTACGATCAAAACTTGGTTGGGAAGCCAAACATCAGGGATAGGATAGATCATGCTCACTACTTTGTGCATAGAACAGTTTGCGATTGTGCAACACCTGGAGTTAGATTTTTCTCAGGGGATGACTGCCTTTACGGGTGAAACTGGAGCTGGAAAATCGATTATGATCGATGCATTGATGCTTGCCTTGGGGGATAGGGCAGATGCTTCAGTTATTCGGCCTGGTCAGGAAAAATGTGACATTACTGCAGGTTTTTTTGTAGGACAAGACTCTGAGCCTGCGCACTGGTTGGCAGAACATGATATCCCCTGTGACGAGGGGGAAATTTATTTGCGCCGGGTTATCTATGCCGAAGGTCGTTCTAAATCCTATATTAACGGTCAACCGTTCCCTTTACAAAAGGTAAAAGAGTTAAGCGAAAAGCTGGTACATATACACGGACAACATCAACATCAAACCTTGATGCATCATTCAACTCATCGCCAACAATTAGATCAATACGGAAAGAATCAATTATTACTCGAAGAAGTAGCCCGGCTTTATAAGCAATGTCAGAAAATTCAACAGGAGATTGATGCATTGCAGGGACAGGAGCAGCAAGCAGACAGGATTGCTTTGTTGCAATTCCAAATCGACGAGCTTTCTGCTTTGAACTTGCATGAAAATGAAATTGAAATACTATATCAAGAACATCAAATGCTCCATCATGCAAAAGAGTATCTGCAAAAAAGCCAGCAGATCCATGCATTATTGAATTCTGAAGATGGACCCAATATATGTACCGGGTTAAATCAAATTTTACACCTGCTTAGTCAATTACCAACAGAGCAGGCGCAAATAAAAAATACTTTTGAACTAATTAATGGTGCTCTAATTCAATGTGAAGAAGCAATTGATGAAATGCAGCAATTTGCTGATCGGGTGCATCTGGATCCGGAACGTTTGTACGAAATTGAAACGCGCATGAGTGTAATTCATCAACTTGCCCGTAAGTATCATATTGACAGTAACCAACTCCACGAACATGTTCATAATTTGCAAAAAGAATTAGATAACCTGAAAGACAGCGAAGGGAGATTGGTGCAGTTAAAAACACAGCATCGCCAGTTGGTTGCTACCTATGATGCGGCTGCTCTTAAATTGAGAAAGGAACGACAAAAACAGGCATTGCTTTTGGCAAAAGAAATCACTCGCAGCATACAACAATTGGGTATGCCCAAGGGTAGAGTGGAAATTGAAATCACCCCCTTAGAAAAAATGCAGATCCATGGAATGGACAAAGTGGAATACAAGGTATGTACTAATCCCGGAATGGAGCTCGATTCGCTCAGCAAGGTGGCATCGGGAGGGGAGCTTTCGCGAATTAGTTTATCCATTCAAATGATTACTGCCCAAAAAGGGACAACCCCTACTTTATTGTTTGATGAGGTGGATGTAGGTATTGGGGGCGCAACAGCTGCTTTAGTCGGTCAAATGCTGCGCAAATTAGGTGAGCGGTTACAAGTTTTTTGCGTCACGCATCAACCTCAAGTTGCTGCAGCAGCACATAACCATTTTATGGTTGAAAAGCAAAGTGATAATAAAGAGACGTTTACTCATATTACTTTACTGCATTCTATGGAAAAAATTGACGAAATTGCCCGCATGTTGGGTGGATTGACCATAACTGAGCAAACGCGTTCGCATGCGAAAGAATTATTACTACAGAGTAATTAAATTCTACCAATACCTTTCTTTGCGGCTTGCAGCAAAACAAAAAATGCTTCCACTTCTCATTGGAGCGTTAATGCCTCGCTCAGTGAAATAAAGTTATAGCCATGTTCTTCAAACATCTGCAGTAAATCATCTAAAAAATAACCATTCAAACTATTTGCATGCAAGAGCAAGATCTGTTTTCCCGGAGTGTTTTTTTCAGCCGTCAAGGTGCGTTGCCAAACATAGTTAAGGTAGCGTTGTTTCAGGGCCGTTAATGAGCCCGTAGGATTTTGGCTCTTTAGCTTTATCAGCTCCGCGTTAAATTCAAAATCCCTGCTATCAACGGTGACGGGAGCAACAATATAATTATTTTCTCTTAAATAGTGGCGAACTACACTTTTTCGCCATAATTTTCCTTCAGATAAGTATGGATAACGAAAATATTTAGGCTCTGATAAAAAGGGGGTAAGAATTACATCTGCTTTAACCAAATCATTAATGTATTCTTCACAGGACACATGTTTTAAATTCAAATGCGAATAAGTATGATTTCCTAACTCCAATCCATGGTGTTGAAATAATCTAAACTGTTTGATCGTTTGCTTATTAACCCGATTTCCAATAATGAAACCTATGGCTGGAACTTTGTGCTTCACAAGGCTATGGACAATATTTTCAAAAGCCTCTGGTTGGGCGTCAATCATAGGCAAATCATCAATTGTTATTGAAATGTCACGTTGTTGTCCCCAGCATAGCCCCATAAATAAAAAAAATACAGTAATGCTGCGAAGTAGAATTTTTTTCAAAATAGAACTCCGTTGGTTCTTATGAGGTTAAAAGCCCTCTCTTATTTTGATTATATAATGCAAGCGTGGGTGAAATATATTGTATTGTTCAGATCAAATTAAAAATTTTTCATCCCTACTTGCCAGGTAGGGATGTTGTATTTGAAAGAAATAGAAAGCTCATTAAAGTGCATTAACGCGCTCGGGGAGTTCTGCAATAAATTCTTGCGTTGCAGTAGGCTCGTCTTCACGTATGGCAAATAATCGGTGTTGGTTAAAAACAGCATTCTTTTTCGCTGCTTCAAGTATGCCCCCTAATGCGCTACCGTCTGTTTGACGAATTTCTCTTTTTAATTTTTGCAGTTCATCTTTTTTATGATCAGCGATTTGATCACCAAACCAAATAGAATCAAAGTGTTTTTTTTCATATTTTTCAATCAAGGAAAGAGTATGTTCCTTTTGCCATTCTTTTGACGGACGTTTTGCCTGTTCGGACAATACTACTTCTACTTCATCCGGGATGCTTAGTTGTTTATTCCAAGCTTGGGTAAGGGTAAGTGCTTTAGGTTGAGGGATTTGAGAATCACCAGCGGTTGAGGGATTCATTTTACTTGCCAGGCAATCCCAGGCGGCTGCAAGAAAATATAAGGGTGAAGCAAGGACTTTGAGAAGAAAGGTTGGAATATCAGCGTCTTGATGGTCTTCCTCAGAATCCAGACGCTCTTCCAATAAGGTTTTTATTTTGGCATTCAGCCCCATAAAATAGTGGGCATCTTCGAAACCCTCGCAGATAATTGCCACCAGCGCCGAAACTATTTGCGGGACACCTGGCATGCGATCTGAAGTGAGAGCAACACTTACTAAATGACCAAGAAAAAGCAGAATACGCAGCGGTGTAACCGTTAATTTCAAGAGGATACGGAAAGGGTTAAGCATTTGAAGCCAGTTTTCAGTATCCCATACGTGGGTGAGCACATCGGCAATTTCCCGGTAAGTGCGTTGAAACACATTCCTTTTGGTATTGATATCCTTATCAGGCGTCATGGCTTCATAGACCATTCCAAAGGATGAAGCGGAGTTTTCGACATTGAAAAATATAGCGGATAAGCCTGTAATGATGGGGTTAATCACGCCCATCACAAAACTGGGCATTTTTTTCATCCATTCAAATAAAGGTCGGGCACTGGTTGCTACCGTCCACCAGGTTCCTGCAGTACAAACAGTAAGGGTAATTGCCAAACTTACTAAAAAAACAGCCAGGGCAGTCATCAGCATGTTACGCGCGGTTAGGCCTTGGCTTAAATCATTGCGCAGCCGGGTGTACCATTTGTTAATGGTATCATTGTTAATGAGATCGGTAATCGTATTATAAATCAACATCCCATAGGCTGCTCCTGCAACTACTGACATGGGTACAATGAAAATAGGCCACAATGCAAAGGGGATAGCGGCTATTAGAGGAATAACGCTAAAAGCTTCCACGATGAGATAGGTACTGCCAAGGCCCATAAACGTTGCGGCGAGAATACTAAAACCTTTAACGTATTTGAATGTCGATTGGCGGTTTTCCAAGCGTGCTTGCCATTCCTTTTGTTCATGATGTTTCAGCCATTCTCGCAATTCTGCTGTATAAGCGGATGGCTTTTTGCTTTCTTTAGTCATAAATACTTGTAAAGCAAACCACTTTTCCATGTCCCCGAGCGTTTTTTCTATTTGTTTTTTGCGCTTCCTGCTCACTTTATTAAGTGACTTGTGGTTAAATTCCTCGAGCAGTTTGAGTTGCGTTTCATAATCCCTGAAAAATTGAGGACATTCTTTTGATTGAGTATCTGCGGGAAAATGCTCCAGCAGGTATTCTTTGGCCAGATGATTTTCCAAATAATCTTTTTTGAATAATTTTTTAAAAGCCCCTTTAATATTTTGTAAATAAATCTCGCCCTCATAGGCTACGGATAGACCAAAAGCGGCAAATGCCAGGTATATGGCAGGGTATAATGCGTACATCCCCCCAAAACTTAAAAAGCCAAGAATTAAACTAGCACCTACAGTAAGAGATCCCAGGGAAAAATAACGAGGAATTTTTTTTAACTTCTTTTTATAAACTGCCATTTATTTGCTCAACAAAGGGAAATAGGGTTAAAACTGTATCTCAAATGAAAATGATTATCAATAGCAATAAGGTTAAAAAGTAATCATGTGGTTATTTTTTTATTGAAGAAAACTTAATTTAAACAGTAGATCCAGCCACAGAATTCCGGTAAAGTGGGTTTTGACGATGTATTTTGCTTTAAATTTAAATTTAACTTAGGAGTAGAAATGCGTTTGAATCAATGGATGACTTATTTTGCAGTGGGCTCAGTATTTGCCAGTGCCCAGGTTTTGGCAGCAAATTCTCCTGTACATGAACAATTACAAGTACCCCAATGTCTTGCGGCAAAAATTGCTACTCCCTATGAGGTATTAGCAGAAAACCAGCAATTCAAAATTATTGATATTCCTGCGGCTGATGTGGAGTCTCTAATTCATCTGGCAGACGAGGCCAACTGTGGACGCTTTGTAAATGTTAGCCACCAGATCATTGGTTCTTTGCTTCAATCAAAAAAGCAATCTGCCCATAGAGTCCTGCAGAAAAAAACAATTAAAGCAGCAAAGCCGCAAAGTACTGTTTATGAAATTAAACACCAGGATGAAGTCAATACATCATTGCAAAAAGTGCTTCCATCGAACATCTGGAATACTTTAATTCGCCTTACTTCATTCCACAATCGCTCTGCGACCAAAGATACCGGGGTAGAAGCGGCGAAATGGTTGAAAAAAACCTTTGATGACATGAGCGAGACGAATGGCCGTACCGATACTGCCTCATTTTTTGTAAAAACAGGCAGTTACTATAAACAACCTTCCCTAGTCACGGTCATTGGTAAAGACATCAATGCACCTGCGGTGGTGATTGGTGCGCATATGGATACCCTCGATGGACGGATGCCTGGTGCCGGAGATGATGGCAGTGGCTCTTCATCGATAATGGAAATGGCACGAGTTTTATTATCTTCAAAAATAAACCTTAAACGTCCTGTTTATATTATTTGGTATGCTGCTGAAGAGCGGGGTTTGGTGGGATCCCAATACGTAGTTGAACATTTTAAGGAGCACTCTATTCCAGTCAAAGCAGCAATTCAATTTGATATGACTGGTTATCGAGTCAATCCTAAAGATCCGACCATGTGGGTATTTACCGATTACACTGATACCAGCTTAAGCAATTATGTAGCAGAATTAATTAGCACTTACGTTCAGGTTCCAGTTGCTTATTCAGAATGCGGCTATGGTTGCAGTGATCATGCGTCATGGGACGAGGTAGGGGTTCCTGCAGCATTTCCCTGTGAATCTAATTTTGAAGACCATAACCCCTACATCCACAGTTCTCAAGATACCATGGACCGCTTAAGCCTTGAACACATGACCAATTTTTCTAAACTGGCATTGGCTTTCGCTATTGAAATGGCTTCAGAGTAAATTGTTAATGCCTCTATGATTTGCATGGGGGCATTTTTTTTGTAATGAATGTGAGATGTTATGATTACTTGGGCAGTAAAAAATAAATTAGGGCTATTTTTGGGTATTTTTTTTGCCAGTATTTCATTCATAGCAAGTGCGGCAAAGCTTCTTCCTCCCTGGTACCTGTTAAACCAACAGTTATTCGCAACCTTAAATGCTGATCCCTGTGTGCAAGTAGGTAATTTAACCGGTGAGGGACTTGCAATGAATATTAAAATTACTGTGTGTAATGAGGAAAAAGGACGAGCATTGGCTTCATTTATCAACCGGGTGCATGAATACGGTGATCAAATGGCTGTTACTGTACAAGTTTATGCATCTGATTTAATACCTGTGGAGGCAAACCCGCCCAGTACTGCAAATGAAGCGGTGGAACTCCTCAACAAGGCCCTCAAAGGCAACAAATACTTTGTGAAAGCAGGTCTTGGAAAAAGACACCAAATTGATGCCGCATATGCACTATTCAAACCTATGGTGGTACAATTTTATTCCGATGATATTGGGGATTGGTATCTTAATACCAATGAGGTAGCCGCCAAAATTTTCGCGGAAGTATTTAATCTGAACCCCTTTGCAGATGATGCGATTAATGTATACGCAAGCACTTCCATTCAAAAAAATAAATCCGAAAATTAAACGCCAGAAAACAGGGAAGGTAATGTCCAAACCCTGTTTTCAAACCGAAAAAGAGGATTTTTTAAGCGTTGTTCAATGGTGGACAATGGTATTCTTCGGTAATCTCATTTTCGGGATTGACGGCTTGCAAAACAATAGGAAATTTCCATAAAGAATAGAGGTGTTTCAGAACATCGGCGGTAGTGTTACCCAAAGGTACCCTATTTTGTTGGGTATATCTTAGCGTCAATGAGCGGTCGCCTTGCAAGTCAACTGAATAGACTTGAATATCGGGTTCCAAATAACCTAAATTATATTGTCGCGACAAAGCTTCCCTTATTTTTTGATATCCTGATTCATTATGAATGGCATTCACATATAAATCCGGGCTCCGATCATCATCGATAATATGGAATAATTTTAAATCGCGGATTAATTTGGGTGAGAGATACTGGGCAATAAAACTTTCATCCTTGAAATGGCGCATGGCATTATCCAGACTGCTTAGCCAATCGGTATGGGCCAAATAGGGAAACCATGCTTTATCCTCCTCGGTAGGATTTTCACAAATCCTTTTGATGTCTTGCATCATATGGTATCCCAGCGTGTAGGGATTAATCCCGCTGTAATAAGGGCTGTTATAAGGCGGTTGCATGATCACGTTGGTATGACTTTGCAAGATTTCCAACATAAATTCATCCGTAACCAAACCCTCATCATACATTGCATGTAAAATGGTATAATGCCAAAAACAAGCCCAACCTTCATTCATCACTTTGGTCTGGCCCTGAGGATAAAAATATTGCGCCATTTTACGCACTATACGTACGATTTCTCTTTGCCATGGTTCCAATAATGGAGCATTTTTTTCAATAAAATATAAAATGTTCTCCTGGGGCTCTTCAGGAAAATGCTTTTTCTTTGTTTGTTCGGCAATTTGCTTGCTTTGTGGAATGGTCCGCCACAATTCATTAATTTGAGATTGCATGTAAATTTCGCGGTTTTGCTGACGTATTTTTTCTTCCTGGATGGATAAAGGAGCAGGGTGCTTGTATCTATCTACTCCATAGTTCATCAAAGCATGGCACGCATCGATAATTTCTTCTACTTCATTGATGCCATAACGTTGTTCGCATTCACTGATGTATTTTCTTGCAAATACTAAATAATCAATGATGGCATCGGCATAGGTCCACATTTTAAACAGGTAATTATTTTTAAAAAAGGAATTATGGCCATAACATGCATGAGCAATCACCAAGGCTTGCATGGCCATTGTATTTTCTTCCATAAGATAGGAAATACAAGGGTTCGAATTAATGACAAGCTCATAAGCCAAACCCATTTGACCGCGCTTGTAGCTTTTTTCAACACTGACGAAATGTTTACCAAAGGACCAATGATGATAACCGATCGGCATACCTACTGAAGCGTAAGCATCCATCATTTGTTCAGCAGTTATCACTTCTATTTGATTTGGATAGGTATCCAGCTTGAAATCTTTGGCTATGCGCGAAATTTCGCGATCATAGTCCTGAATCAATTCAAAGGTCCATTCTGCACCAGTGGATAAAGGCTTTTTCTTTTTCATGCAGTTTTCCTTTTAAAAAGCTCATGAAATACGGGATATATATCGGCTACCGTGTCAATATTTTCCATAGCAAAATTAGGGTAGCGCTCTTTCACCAATTGATAGACTTCCCATAAACTTTGATGATGACGCGGCATGATTTCGATGTAGGCAAAATATTGCAATAAAGGCATTATCTTATCCTGCAATAATTCCTGACAATAAGGGGAATCCGCATTCCAGTTATCACCATCCGAGGCTTGGGCTACATAAATATTCCACGCTTCCGGCGGATAACGTGACTCGATAATAGAACTTAGAAGTTCCAACGCGCTGGACACTACAGTGCCTCCAGTTTCGCGGGAATAAAAAAACTCTTCCTCGTTTACTTCCTTGGCCGAGGTATGGTGGCGAATGAATACCAATTCTATTTTTTCATAGTTTTTAGTCAAAAACATATAAAGGAGAATAAAAAAGCGTTTTGCAATGTCCTTTTTAGCCTCATCCATGGAACCCGATACATCCATAACGCAAAACATGACTGCTTGGGTTGATGGTGAAGGAACGCGAATTCTGAAATTGTAGCGAAGATCAATGGTATCGATGAACGGCACGGTTTGAATTTTCTTTTTCAGGAATTCAATTTTCTTTTTCAACTCTTTTAGCGCTTCACTATCTTGAATGGGTTGCGCTTGCAGTTGTTCTAATTCTTCAATAGCTTCTTTTAATCTTCTTTTGTTTGGCGAGGCTAAGGCAACGCGACGTGAAGTAGCCTGCTTCATGGAACGAAGGACATTTATATTGTTTGGAATGCCGCTGGTAGTGACTCCTGCTCTTATCGTTTTAAAGGTACTCACGCGAGCTAGTTCTTTTTTGATTAAATCCGGTAACTCCAGGTCTTCAAAATAAAGATCAAGGAACTCTTCCCGCGATAATTCAAAGACAAAATTATCTTCGCCTTCGCCGCTGTCGCTGGCATTCGAGCCATCGCCGCCGCTACCTGAGCTGCCGCTGGGCCTTCTTATCCTATCCCCAGTAATAAAATTATCATTCCCCGGGAGCACGCGCTCAATATGTCCCCCTTGGCCTCGATGAAATGTAGGTTCAGAAATATCTTTGGAGGGAATTGTGATCTGTTCACCTTGATCAATTTCAGTAATACTTCGTTTGCCCACTGCATCGGAGACGGCTCGTTTGATCTGATTTTTATAACGGCGAAGAAAACGTTGCCGGTTAACCGTACTTTTTTTCCCCGCATTTTGTCGTCTATCAATCAATTGAGACATAATTTAGCCCCACATAAGCTTTTATTTTTACACCTATTTTTAGTTGAGTGAGGAGCAATACCCTACTCATAGAAACCTTTATCGCAGATCATTTGCAACATGTTTGCTACACGTTTCCTAACTATAAATAGAGTACCCTTGGCGTTCCCTCATCAATGAGGGAACGATTTTTTGTTATTGTGATTTACGTACTCGCAAATACCATTCACATAACAAGCGTACTTGTTTGCGTGTATATCCTTTTTCGATCATTCGAGAAATAAACTCCTCATGTTTTTTCTTATCATCTTCAGATGCTTTGGCATTGAAGGAAATGACAGGGAGTAAATCCTCCGTATTGGTGAACATCTTTTTCTCAATGACTGAGCGTAATTTTTCATAACTATTCCACACTGGGTTTTTACCCCGATTGTTGGCCCGCGCGCGTAAAACAAAATTTACCACTTCATTGCGGAAATCTTTGGGATTGGAAATGCCAGCGGGTTTTTCGATCTTTTCGAGCTCCTGATTTAATAATGCGCGGTCAAAGATTTCACCGGTATCGGGATCGCGATAATCCTGATCCTGAATCCAGAAGTCAGCATAGGTTATATAACGGTCAAAGATATTTTGCCCATACTCGGAATAGGATTCCAAATAGGCAGTTTGAATTTCCTTGCCAATGAACTCAACATACTTGGGCGTCAGGTACTCTTTAATAAACCCCAAATAAGATTCCTGTACTTCCTGCGGAAATTGTTCCTGTTCAATTTGACGTTCCAAAACATACATTAAATGTACAGGGTTGGCTGCCACTTCGCTGTGATCAAAATTAAATACCTTGGAAAGTATTTTGAACGCAAAACGAGTAGAGACCCCGCTCATGCCTTCATCAACACCGGCGAAATCACGATATTCCTGGTAGGATTTTGCTTTGGGATCCGTGTCTTTCAAGCTCTCGCCATTGTATACCCGCATTTTTGAATAAATGCTGGAATTTTGAGGTTCTTTTAAACGGGTTAAGACAGAAAATTGCGCGAGCATTTCCAATGTACCTGGGGCACATTGAGCATGGGTTAACGAACTGTTGTCAATGAGTTTTTGGTAAATTCGAATTTCTTCTGAAACCCGGAGACAATAAGGTACTTTAACTATATTTATACGGTCTATGAAGGCTTCATTGTTTTTGTTGTTTCTAAACGATTGCCATTCAGATTCATTCGAGTGCGCTAGAATAATTCCTTCGAAGGGAATGGAGGATAAACCTTCAGTCGCATTATAATTACCTTCCTGTGTCGCAGTTAACAAAGGATGGAGCACTTTAATGGGTGCTTTAAACATTTCCACGAACTCTAAAAGTCCACGGTTGGCGCGACATAATCCCCCCGAGTAGCTGTATGCATCAGCATCATCTTGAGAAAAATCCTCTAATTTGCGAATGTCTACTTTACCTACTAAAGATGAAATATCCTGATTGTTTTCATCACCCGGTTCGGTTTTGGAAATGGCGATTTGTTTTAATCGAGACGGTCTAACTTTAATAACTCTGAATTTACTGATGTCTCCATTATATTCATGCAGCCTTTTTACTGCCCAAGGGGACATTAAATAGCGTAGGTATCGGGAAGGAATTCCAAAACGCTCCTGGAGTAACTCAGCATCTTCAATGGGATTGAATAAAGAGAGCGGTGACTCAAAAACGGGGGAACCTTTTATGGCGTAAAAAGGAACTTTTTCCATTAAATCTTTCAGCTTTTCTGCAATGGATGATTTACCACCCCCTACAGGTCCTAAAAGATAAAGTACTTGTTTGGTTTCTTCCAAACCCTGGGCTGCATGTTTAAGGAAGCCCACAATTTGCTCGATGGGTTCTTCCATGCCATAAAAATCTTGAAATACATTATATCGCGGAATGATTTTATTGGAAAAAATTCGCGATAAAACAGGATCATGACGCGTATCAACCATTTCAGGTTCGCCTATAGCCATGAGTAAGCGTTCTGCTGGATTGGCATAAGCAGACGGGTCATTTTTACACAATTCCAGGTATTCTTCCAAACTCATCTCTTCTTCTTTATTGTCGACAAAGCGTTTGGTATAGCTGGTTAAAAAGTCTTGAGTATTCATATGCCATCCCCTTTTATCCTTATGAAGGATATCTTGTGTTTCTTTACATTTATTGCATTTTCAAGGTAAATGCAACAAATGAAGTTCAGCTAACTTCGTAATACTTGATAAAGATTGACCTAAGAAGTTACCCCTTTATAATCATTATAGGATAAACTAAGAAAATTGTTATAAAACTCAATAAACTTAATCGCTTTTTGCAAAGGATGTACTGACCATGCCTGACACGACTGTTTATTTAAAAAATTACCAGCCTCCTTTTTTTTCAGTTGAGACTATTAATTTAAATTTTGACCTCTATGATGACCATGCTTTAATAAGTAACGAACTTAAGTTAACTCGTCAACATGAGGGCCCTCTGCATCTTTGTGGTGATGAGTTGGAACTGGTTAGCGTGCATATGAATGGTCAAAAATTAGATCAATCGGAATATATCCTGCAACCCGATGCACTTATCATCGAAAATTGTCCCGACGAACTCACTTTAAATATAGTAACGCGTATTTACCCACAAAAAAATACTCAATTATCCGGGCTTTACCGTTCTAATCACCTGTTTTGTACGCAATGTGAAGCAGAAGGTTTTCGGCGCATCACTTACTTTCTTGACCGACCGGATGTTTTGACTACCTATACAACTCGTATTTCCGCCGAAAAAAAACAGTATCCTATCTTATTGTCCAATGGTAATTTAATCGATGCGGGTGACGCTGAAGATGGGCGTCATTGGGTAGTCTGGAAGGATCCTTTTAAAAAACCTTCCTATTTATTTGCATTAGTGGCAGGCAATTTGGCGTGCGTTAGGGATCAATTTGTTACCTGTTCAGGGCGAAGCATTGACTTACGCATTTATGTTGAGCCTGGAAATGAAGATAAATGTACCCATGCAATGGAGTCATTGAAAAAATCAATGCGCTGGGATGAAGAGGTCTACGGTCGGGAATACGATCTCGATATTTTTATGATAGTCGCAGTCAGTGACTTTAATATGGGGGCTATGGAGAATAAGGGATTAAATATTTTTAACTCCAAATACATTCTTGCTCGCCCTGATACCGCAACAGATCAGGATTTTGCTGATGTCGAAGGAGTCGTTGCCCATGAGTATTTCCATAACTGGACTGGGAATCGGGTTACTTGCCGTGATTGGTTCCAATTAAGTTTGAAAGAAGGATTAACTGTTTTTCGGGACCAGGAATTTTCCCGAGACATGAATTCACGGGATGTAAACCGTATTATGGATGTCAGGGTATTGCGAAATTCCCAATTCCCTGAAGATGCAGGAACAATGGCTCATCCTGTCCGCCCGGAGGCATACCAGGAAATAAATAATTTTTATACGGCAACAGTGTATAATAAAGGTGCTGAAGTAATCCGAATGCAGCACACCTTACTTGGTAAAGAGGGCTTTCGCCGCGGCATGGATTTATATTTTAATCGCCATGATGGTCAGGCCGTTACTATTGATGATTTTGTTGCAGCAATGGAAGATGCAAATCATATTGATTTGACGCAATTTAAAAGATGGTACAGTCAGGCAGGAACTCCGGAAGTTCTCGTGACCAGCAATTATGCACAAGGCGAGTTAACCCTTAAGATGCAGCAATATTGCCCGCCAACCCCGGAATGCCATGATAAAAAACCATTCCATATCCCTATTCGTTTTGCTCTTTTCGATTCCAAGGGACAGCAGCTAGCCATTGAGAATGAGATTTTGGAACTCAAGGAAAAAGAACAAAGTTTTACTTTTAAGGGCCTGAGTGAAAAACCGGTGCTTTCATTATTACGTGAATTTTCCGCACCAATTAAATTAAAACAAAATTTAAGCCAGGACGAATTGCTCTTTTTATTAAAGTATGAGGTGGATGGATTTGCCAAATGGGATGCGGCACAAAATCTGATTATAAATAGCATCAAGGACTGCCTGAATTTGCATGCCAATAAATGGCAAATTCCTTCCGCTTTAATTTCTGCCTTAAAACATGTATTGCTTGATGAGTCGCTTGATGCTGATTTACGGGCGGAATTATTAACTCCTCCCGGATTTGAGGATATTGCCATGCAGTTGGAGAGCGTGGATGTTGGCGCTGTCGAAAAAGCCCGTGATTTTTTCCATCAGCAGTTAGGGTGGTATCTATATGAAGAAGCGCAAATGCTCTATCAACAACTATGGACAAGTGAAGATCATCGCATGAATGGACCTGCTTACGGCCGTAGAAAATTGCGTAATGTGTGCTTATGGCTCATGATGAAAGCGAAAGAGTCAGCTGCGTTAGATAAATGCCAGCAGCAGTTCATCGCCGCACAAACCATGACTGATCAAATCGCCAGTTTTTCTTTATTGGTGAATTCCACCAATCAGGGTTTGCGGGAACAGGCAATTGAAGATTTCTACAAGCAATGGTCTAAAGAAGATCTGGTTTTGGATAAATGGTTCACTATCCAAGCAATAAGCGAGTTACCAGAAACGTTGAACCATGTGAAAATGTTATTAAAGCACTCGGCTTTTTCAATTAAGAATCC
Source organism: Fluoribacter dumoffii NY 23 (assembly GCF_000236165.1). NCBI lineage: Bacteria > Pseudomonadati > Pseudomonadota > Gammaproteobacteria > Legionellales > Legionellaceae > Fluoribacter > Fluoribacter dumoffii. Next base: position 231,437 of record NZ_CM001373.1, read on the forward strand.
CAATAAGGTGCGTGCATTGATAGGTGCATTTTGTATGGGGAATCCACGTAATTTCCATGCAATTGATGGGAGTGGCTATAGTTTTCTAGCAGAAATCCTGGTGACATTGGATAAAATTAATCCTCAAATTGCCGCCCGTTTAGCCAATCCATTTACACGCTGGAAACGCTATGACCAACACCGCCAACGTCTCATGCGGGAACAATTGGAGAGGTTAGGCAAAATGGAGTTATCTCGTGATTTGGCTGAGGTAATTTCTAAAAGCTTGCTGGTTAATGAAGTCTAGATATCGGCAACTTCCTGCCAATACAGGTTCAAAAACGGCCTCCATTTAAGGAGGCTGCTCATTTTTTCTAAAAACAATTTAGTTTTAACGGCTTAGGGCTCAAGAGAAAAAATCGCCAACTCTTTGATAATTTGTCCTTGGGCATCAGCCAATCCCACCCCTATTGCCGTGCCATACCCCGTAACCTGCGTTTTATGGGATTGGGTGAATTGATAAATGAGTTTTTGCAGTTGTTGATATAAAAGAGTACTTTGCTTCTTATTTAAGTGTTCTGCAAAAAAAATGGAAAAATGGGGTTTAAAGTAGTTTAAAACGCTTGGACTGCCGTATTGATGAAATAGTGCTTGACGGCCTGAGTCATGCACTGCCCAGGCAGGTATCGTTGCCTGGGGATCGTGTAAATGTGCTAACTCATAGAGTGTTTTATTGCTTAATTCTTGTATCGTCTTATTATGTGCTACAGTCAACATGACGTAGCCACTCTGGCTGGGCACAAATTTCCCAGTGGAAAAAACAATGGGTTTTTGTTGTTTTGCCAGTGCCTGTGCTTTTTTGATAATGGCAGGGATTTGTTGGGAATTATAGTCGGTCAGATACAGCGTGATATGCAGAGGGTGATGAGGCAAATAAGGCTTAATCTGAAAGATTGTTAATAGTCCTTGTTGTGCTAAATATTGATTAAACTCTTTGATCAGGTTATTGACATGGTTTTCAGGTTTTAATTTTAGGTAAACATTAATTGATAGGCTTTTAGCCAGTGCAAGATTGGTAAAAAAGCAACCCATCAGACAAAGCAGGAGGGGAAGATGTCTCAACGTTTTGCAGTGATTGGTAATCCTGTGGCGCATAGTTTATCTCCGATAATTCATCAACGTTTTGCTAAGCAGCTAAACGTGCAACTGACCTATGAGAAAATCAAGGCAGATGAGCAATCCTTTGAGCGGTTAGTATCTGACTTTTTTGCTCAGGCTGGCAAGGGGCTCAATGTTACCTTGCCCTTCAAACAACGAGCTTTTGAAATGGCACAGCAATGCAGTGTCCGTTGTCAGAAAGCCGGTGCTGCTAATACGTTATGGATAAAAGACAACCAGTTACATGCCGATAATACCGATGGCATTGGTTTTATTCGTGATTTGAATCGCTATTTCAGTGTGGCAGATAAGCGAGTATTGATCTTGGGTGCAGGAGGCGCTGCACGCGGAATAGTACACCCTCTATTAGATCAGCATCCTTTGGAGTTAATCGTAGCAAACCGTACTTTGGCTAAAACAAAAGAATTTCAAGGAGCGTTTCCGCAAACAAAATGTATATCATTTAATGAAATTAAGGGCCAATTTGATTTGGTAATCAATGCAACATCAGCAAGTTTGGTTGGGGAGTTTGTGGGGCTACCTGCTGGATGTATGTCCACAAAACCCTTTTGTTATGACTTGGCGTACAAACAGCATGCACCTACAGTTTTTGTCCAATATGCGCAAGAATCCGGATGCCAAGCTGCAGATGGTTTAGGGATGCTGGTCGAGCAGGCTGCAGAGGCCTTTTTTATTTGGCACAGGATTATGCCCGCAACTGAAGAGGTTTTGACGTTTTTGCGCACAGCATGTGAAGACAAAGGCTAGTTGTACCCGCGGCAAGGCGGCATTAATTCTGTCGCACTTCACCTTTTGCTCGAAAGAATAAAAACTTTGTCCTCTTTTGCGGCTTGGGAGGAGTGCAGAACTCTATACCAGTTTTGCTGCTATTCAAAAAATGCCAAGACTTCCTTGGCATTATTGATGGTGTCTTGAAAACCTAGTTCAAGCAATTCTCTTGTGAAATCACTTTCAAAAAGCACGAAACTCAATAGATCGCCGGAATGTTTTTTTTCTCCCAAAAAATTAAGGAGATATCTTAGCAAGGTCGGCAAGGCTTTAAAGTGGGTTTGAGCCAAAGGAGCCAGGTCTTTGCTGGGACGCAAATGCAATGTAGTAATCGGTCGCCACGGAGAGCGGCGTTTTTTCCACATGGATAGCAACATGGCAATTTCGTTCATGCGGTTGACCATTTCAATGTCACGGTCGAGATTATCCAGGAACAGTGCGTTTAACATATTTCCGAAAATATGTGAAAAAGGAATATCCTCATGGTTACGCAAATTCTCCTGTTCTACAAATGTAGGCAGGGCTCGCGTTCCAAGAATAAGAATTTTATCTACCTCGAAACGAATAGACCCACGCAGGGGGGCGGCAAGCCCCACACTTCCATCTCCGTAATGAAAACCATCGAGCAGAACTGTTGGAAAAAATAAAGGCAGAGCGCTCGAGGCTAAAATATGTTCTGCCTGGAAACTGACGCGCTTGCTACCATGTCGTGGATAATTCCAGTCGGTAAATTCAGGGTTATTGTGCTCATAAAAAGAAATTGTTTGCCGTGTTTCATAACAATTACTGATTATTTCCAAAGTTTCGAGAAAGCCATTATTGATATTCTGAGCTATTTTGGTGAAATCAAGACCATCGGCAATCATTTGTTTCAGTGGGGTGGTATCCAATAAATGAGCTGCCTGCCGTTGCTTAATCATCATCGTACTCATATTACGGACAACCGATTTGCTTAAAGCCAAATTACTGGCCCGATACACCTGTTGGCAATGAATTTCACTCCAAATAGTTTCCAGTTTATCCAGTGCTGTTGGAAAGTCATCGGCATTTTCAGCAAGTACAGCCGCATTCATACTGCCTACGCTAACTCCACTGACCATTTCAAAGGGTAAGGTTTTAACTTGTAAAATATGACCTATCGCTTTCAGGACACCTGCTTGATAGGCGCCTCGAGCGCCGCCACCTGCCAAATAAAGGGCTTTTTTAGACATAACGATTATTATTACCGCATTTATTTTGTATTTAAGTGAAATATAGTTGAATAGACCTGGACTTAGCAAGTTCTCATTTGTTTCGTAAAAAAATTAACAACCCCGGAGAAATAGTATATTATATATTTTCTCCAAAGTGGGTGATTAGTGGCCAGTGTGAAAGAATTTGAGATTGCCAATACTCTAAGTGAAGCAAGAGTAATTTTAAATGAAATACAGTCCTCAATCGATTATGATGCAGAATTTTCGATTTCTGTCGACCCTGCAAACACCTCAAAAAAGGTAGTACTTGTATCAAAAGTGATTAAAACCACAGGCGATTCAAGTAAAGCAATGATGCAGATAGGCTCTTCGGTCAGAAAGTTCCAGAACGTACCGCCAACAGAATCACTACTGCAAGGCTTACGTTTCGGCTCAATTTTTTTAGCTGTCTTGGATTTTCTGCTTATCCCATTTGTTTATCTGACCTGCTATCTTCTCGATACAGAAATGCCTGTGAACAAGGAGAATAATGCAAAGTGGCTATTGTCTGGGATTTTCTTAGCCCTAACCATTACTTCAATGGCTGTTCCTGCCGTCGCGGTAGCAGTCGCCTTTGTTACAACCTCCCTCTCGCTAGCATTGAGTTTATTTTTATTAGGGCGGACAACCTATGAATATTACACATTGCATGAAGCAAAAAAAGTCAATAAAAAACTAATTTACAGCGCGGAAGTTGAGATGAAAGCCATTCAGGAGAATGCGAGAAAACTCAACAGTGCTTTAGACAAACTGGATACGGAAATGGATTTCATTTCCTTTTGTGAACAAGTGGGATTGATATATGAAAATTATCAGCTCCAAAAACGGGATTTACTCAACCTTAAGCTTACGGAGTTGGATTTAAACAAAAAACTTAAGGACGCAAATTTCAGAGCAGTCTTTGACAAAGGGGTTGGTTTTAGTTTATCCGCAGTAGGCTTGATAGGTTTGATTGTTTCTTTATATTTTCCGCTTGCTGGTTTAGGCATTTTAACCGCAGTTTCAGTGCTTTCATTAACGTATGTTGCGGCCCGATTGTTTCTATCTGGGGCTCAATGGATACGAGGATTGCTGCGCACCAGCGGAAGCGAGGGCCCAACAAATGACGATCTCATCGAAACAAATGCAAAGGACAATAAACTTTCAACGGACTTTATGCTTGAACGTTTTTTTGGGAGCAAAGAGAAGGCACGCGCATCTTTTAAAAACACCCCTCCTGAAGGGATTGACTATTCATCAACAAGTACTGCCTCAATATTTCAAGTGGAGGAATCTCCTGGTGCTCAGGATTTGGCTTGCGACTTGCCTGATATGAACTACTAATCGGCTTGCATGCAAGCTCTTTTCCCCAGATGCGCCCGTACCTTCAATTTGGAATTTTCTTATTTTAAAGTTTAAAAAGTTCATTGCAAAATACTAAAAACTCCTTTAATTTAAAAATTTACCCCCCCAAAGGAAGAAACCTCATGCTGAATATCCTTCGCGAGCAACCCCGTGCATTTCACATGATTTTTATGCTGGAATTATGGGAGCGGTTTGGATTTTATACGGTACAAGGGATTTTGACTTTATTTTTTATTCGTTACTTAGGTTATAACGACACGATTTCTTATTATACGTTCGGTGCTTATTCTGCCCTTGTTTATGGCATGGTGGTCATTGGAGGGTATTTAGGAGACAGGATCTTAGGGACCAAACGCACTATTATACTTGGACTGGTTGTTTTGGCTGCAGGTTACTTCTCCCTGGCGATTACAAATAAAGAAAACGTTTTTTTTGCTTTAGGTTTAATTTGCGTGGGGAATGGATTATTCAAAGCGAATCCCTCGAATTTGCTGGCAAAGTGTTATCAGGAAAATGATCCTCGCTTACACGGGGGCTTTACTTTGTATTATATGGCAATCAATTTGGGAAGTATGATCGCCCTATTTGCAGGGCCTGCCATTTCAAGTCGTTATGGCTATTCGTATGCTTATATGATGAGTGCAATTGGGTTGCTCATGGGATTGGCTAATTACTGGCTGCAACATCAATATGTCGCCCACATCAATACGGACGCTGATAAACGAACTATCTCATTTTTTCAATGGATTTTGATATTTGTTGGTATCTTTCTCTTGACGGAATGTTCCGCCTATTTATTACAACATGTGATGCTTGCTAAAAATTTGTTTTGGTTCATTACCCTTGCCGTTATTGTGTATTACCTATTAATGACGCGTAAAGAAAGTAAGATTATCCGAATGCGGATGCTGGTTGCTCTGGTACTGATGCTGGAAGCCATCATTTTCTTCACTTTATATCAACAAATGCCCACATCATTGAATTTATTTGCAGTGAATAATGTAATCCCGGTCTTTTTTGGAATCACAATTGATGCGCAAAGCTTTCAAGCGCTTAATCCCATCTGGATTGTATTGATGAGCCCGGTACTGGCTTACTTTTATGATTTCCTCAACAAAAAAGGAATTCAATTTTCTATCCCTTTCAAATTTTCTTTAGGGATGACCATGTGTGGTTTGAGCTTTCTAATGCTCTTTTTTGCGCGTTATTTTTATGTGGACCATGGCATGGTCTCTTCATGGTGGTTAATTATAAGTTATTTGTTTCAAAGTCTTGGTGAACTACTGGTTTCTGCACTGGGTGTTGCTATGGTAGCAGAACTGGTGCCGGCGCAAATTGCAGGTTTTGTGATGGGAATGTGGTTTTTAACTTCCGCAATTGCAGGGTTTATTGGGGCTACAGTGGCTTCATATACAGCGCTACCCGAGCACATTAAACCGGGGGTGGAGTCATTGATGATTTATACCCACGTATTTGCTGTTATCGGTATTGTCACTTTAATTATTGCTTTTTGCATGTGGTTATTATCTCCACGATTAAGTCGATACATCGCTGTAAAAAAGACAGATTTACATCAAGAAGCACGAGAAGCAGAATACTCTGTCTCCAGGTGTTTTATGAGTCAGTCTAGTTTGTAATCCAACTAAGTTTTTTACTTGCTGCAAGCTAACCTAAATTCATTAGGAATTTAGGTTAGCTGAATTTAATTTTATCGCCAGTGGTGATGTCCTCCGTGCCAGCCACCACCATGCCATCCTCTATAATAGTTGCCATGCCAGCCGCGGCCACCCCAATATCCCCAACCACCATGATGACGCCATCCAGAATAATAATATCCACTTGGATAATAGTAACCCGGAGAATAGCTGGAATAATAATAGCCTCCTGGATAAGCAGAAACATAACAACCGCTTAAAAGGAGAGTAGGTACAAACACCAGTGCTGCGATAACCAGTTTTCTCATAGTCGCTCCCTCGTCAATGTCCGTACACTAATTATACTTCATGGCTATTTATTAGGCAAAAAAGCAAGCTGTTTGTAACGTGTTGCGCCATTTTTAGTGAGTAAACTATGTTCATCTAGATGGGTTTTATTGTACTATTGTGCATTAGTAGGTAATAAAGTTGAAAAAATAGTATGCTGAGCAAAACGAAAGCAAAAAAGGGATTTCCCAGATTACAGTTTCCGTTTCACTTCAGCTGCAATTATGAAGAAAATGAATATTGTACTCCGTTTGCATACTCAAAAATTGCTAAGAAAATATTTATTAGCTTCGGGTGTCTCCCTCGATGAGCTTCCTGCCCTCCCTAGTGCAGTAAATCTTGACGATTTAGCTTATTGGTTAAGTAGGGAGCGGATTAGGCATTCCCAGAGTTCAAAAAAACCAAAAACGGAATTGGCTTTTGTTTCCTTACAGAATGAGTTGTTACATGATTTATGTGATGCTCTAAACGTAGATAATATAAAGCGCACCGAAGAGGAAAATCGGTCAGTTATGGACAAAATTAAATTTGGATTACTTACAGCAGCCGGCATTTTGGTGGCTGCTTGCCAGGGATTTGATGGTATTTATACTATGTTAAGTATTTTCGAGTTGTCTCCATCGATTATTTTTGGGTTTGGTTTCGTTTTTTCATTTCTGTCTGTTATTGTTTTTTGTGGATTTGACCTCATAAAGGTATCGAATGCCTTGGGAGTTAGGATTAATGACTCCTATAAACTTTTAGATGCATACTTATTGCAGTTGCAGATGATTAAATCCATAAGAAAAAAAATAAATGGATACTGTTTTTGCGATTTGCCTGCAAACGTTTTGCAAGAACAAGAACAAATAGTTTCCATTTTAAAAACATGTTTTTTATCCCTTGCTGAAGCCAGTTCTCAACTTAACCGGGCGCTTCATAGTGAAAATATGGAAATAGCCAAAACACTTATGTCTGTAGGCTCGGCCATACTCTTCTTTGGAAGTGGTTTTTTTGCAGGCCAGTCTGTAGCCGTTTTTACCTTAACGCTCATGGGGAGTGCAATTCCGGCTTTTTGGCCTGTAATTATTTTTAGTACGCTTGTGGGGTTGGCTGCCCTGAGTTTGTATTGGTATGTTGAGCGTCCAGAGCTCAGCAAGCTGGTGAGCAGCTGGTTTGGTCTGGATGAGGAAAACATCCAGAAACTATGTGATGAGGATTTGATTCTTAAAGAAAGCAAAAAATTAAATCATTTGGAAAGGAATATCATCAGCATATCCCGCATCACTGGTCGAACAATGCCTTCGGAACAAGGTGTTTTCACTCAGGAACGTCAGTTTGGGGAGGAGCTTGTCCCGCAACTCTTGCCAGGCATTAAAGCAAGTACTAACAATTATTCTTTCCTAAAACCTTCGGATTTAACCCCCAAAAAATCCATAACCCCTGCACTCTTCATTGACGAAAGTTTGGAGGATTTAGATAAGTCCTGTTTGTGTCTGTAGTTGGCAAGTAGGGCCTCGTTGAGGCAGTATACTCCCTCCGGCTTCTAAATATTCAAAATATCTTTTACAAACGGAATGGTTATTTTTCTTTGTGCTGCAAGGGATGCATCATCCAAACGATTAAGTAAATGGTGTAAATCGTGCATGTTGCGCGAACATCGATTTAGAAGGAATTGTCCCACGCTAGTTGGCAAAGCAAACCCACGTTTCAATGCATGCAGCTTCAGGGTGTTGATTTTATCTTCATCATTCAATTCCATTAACTGAATGACCAAACCCCAACTTAATCGCGACCGTAAGTCCGCCAACTGGATGGGAAGCGTAGTTGGCGATTGATTTCCCGAAATAATTAAAATGCTTTTTTCCATGTCTTTCACTTTATTATACAAATGAAATAAAGCTTCTTCCCACGCGGAATCTTTGGCAATGAGGTTTATATCATCGATACAGATTAATTCTTGATCCTCAAGTCCTTCTATAGTTTGCGGCCCCCACTCCTTAAGAAGAGCCAAAGGGAGATAGATTGCGGACTGGGTTGAACTAACGGCTTGACAACATGCCTGTAGTAAATGGGTTTTTCCACTACCGGTATTACCCCAAAGATAAAGCAGCCGCTCTTCTTTGTTGGTAAGCATGCTGTTTATTTGTTGCTGCAGCAGCTTGTTTTCTCCCCAATTGAAATCAGCTAGGGTGGCCTCATCATTTAATTTTATAGCGAGCGCTAACTGCTTATTCATTATGATGGTTCTTTTTTGGGCCATGCTTTTCTGCCCCATGTCCAAATGTAATCAATGTAGGTAAATGCTGTCGTAAATGTTGTTAAAATAATCAGTCCGTTAAGAAGATAGGAAGGAAAGGCAAAATAGGCTAATTCAAATAAACAGGAAGTAACCAGTGTTAATTGCAAAGCAGTATTTATTTTACTAAGCAATGTCGGCTGAAAATCCAGTTTACGACGAATAAATTGATACCAGGCAAGAACCCCCAGGGAAATGGTCAAGTCCCTGAGAAACACCAGAATAACTAACCACCAGGGAAGCATGCCAATCAAGGCTAAAGAGATAAAACTGGATGCGATTAATAATTTATCCGCCAAGGGATCAACAAATGAGCCAAAAAAGCTCTGCCAATTAAAACTTCGCGCCAAAAAGCCATCCAAACCATCACTTAAACCGGCGAGTATGAATAAATAAAAAGAAATAACATATTGATGGTTATATAAATAAAATAGAAAAGGCCCGATTAATAGCAGACGCAATAAAGTCAGAACATTTGGAATGAATTTCAATATCATAGGCCATACGATAATTTAATAATCCCTTACTGGTCCGCACCTTTCATTCTTTATTTATGATTGGATTCAGAAGGGAATATGTGTGTTTTGCTAAACAATAAAATCTAGTGTATACAATACTAGCAGTTCTGTCACCCTTGTTTCTCTTCATTTTTACGATACATAATTACGGTATTGCCAATCATCTGGATAAGTTCTGCATGCAATTGCTCACATAGCTCGCTTGCCATCATAATCCGGTCTTCTTTTTCAGCCCCATTAATTTTCACTTTAATTAACTCATGGGCGAGCAAAGCCACATCAGTTTCTGCAATAACTGCTTCCGTTAATCCTTTTGCCCCCAGAAGAACGACAGGCTTTAAATGATGCGCCTGGGCTTTAAGTGATTTTTTGAGTGAATTATCCACTGTAATTTCCTTTAATAACTCCAAATAACGCAATTATTTTGGAGCTTAAGTGATAAAATGGTAAATTATTGCACGTTTTGCTGGGAAAAGGTAGTGAAATTCAGTATCATAGGTCAAATTGATACTCATAAATAAATTTATGAAGCGTACTAAGAGCAGCAAACGGTGGCTGCAAGAGCATTTTGATGATGTTTATGTAAAAAAAGCACAAGCAGAAGGCTATCGCAGTCGCGCCGTATACAAATTAAAAGAAGTAGATGAGAAAGAATCATTGCTCAAACCTGGAATGACCGTAGTCGACCTGGGTGCAGCTCCAGGAGGGTGGACCCAGTATGTTTCTGAACGATTGCAAGGGCGAGGACACATTATTGCCTTGGATATATTGCCGATGGATTCTTTACCCGATGTAGATTTTATTCTGGGTGATTTTCGAGAGGATGAAGTGTTACGCAAATTGGTGGACATAATTCCAGAGCGTGGTGTGGACTTGTTATTATCCGATATGGCCCCAAATATGAGTGGTACTACCGCAATCGATATTCCGCGTGCGATGTATTTGGTGGAACTGGCATTTGATTTTGCAGCAAAAATGTTAAGGCCAGGTGGCTCCATGCTTATTAAAATCTTTCATGGGGCAGGCTTTGATGATTTAGTAAAACAGGCAAGAACTTCTTTTGAAAAAGTCGTGATTCGAAAGCCTTCAGCTTCTCGAGCTCGCTCAAAAGAAACCTATTTGCTGGCAAAGGGATATAATTTATAGTAACTTTATGATTTAAGAGTTCGATCATAAAATAAAAGCTGTACGTCACTAACGAGGTTAATACTTTGAACGACATGGTTAAGAATTTGTTTTTATGGCTGATTATAGCGATAGTGCTTGTCTCAGTTTTCAGTAATTTCGGCCCTCGAAACTCGGTTGCTGAGAAACTTTCTTACAGCCAGTTTTTGAAAGAAGTCGATCAAGGTATGGTGAATTCGGTCACCATCGAAGATGATAAAATCATCAAAGGGACGAAAAAAGATAATAAGCGTTTTGTTACTTACATGCCGATGCAAGATAACGCTCTTTTAGGGGAGTTATTGAAAAGCAAAGTTGAGGTGAGTGGTCAGGAAAAACAACAAGAAAGTTTCCTCCTCCATTTATTTATAAACTGGTTCCCGATGCTGCTTTTAATTGGTGTTTGGGTATTTTTTATGCGCCAGATGCAAGGCGGGGGCGGTCGAGGTGCAATGTCTTTCGGCCGTTCACGTGCCCGGTTACTCGGTGAAGATCAAGTCAAGGTAACCTTTGCGGATGTCGCTGGTGTAGATGAAGCTAAAGAAGAAGTTAAGGAATTAGTTGACTTTTTACGCGACCCCACCAAATTCCAGAATTTAGGAGGACGTATCCCACGCGGGGTATTACTCGTGGGCTCTCCTGGAACCGGTAAAACCCTTTTAGCCCGAGCTGTTGCAGGCGAAGCCAAGGTACCATTTTTCACCATCTCAGGATCTGATTTTGTCGAAATGTTTGTAGGGGTTGGGGCATCCCGTGTCCGCGACATGTTTGAACAAGCAAAAAAACATGCTCCCTGCATTATTTTCATTGATGAAATAGATGCTGTAGGGCGTCATCGAGGCGCAGGTCTTGGCGGCGGCCATGATGAGCGGGAGCAAACTTTAAACCAATTACTCGTCGAAATGGATGGTTTTGAAGGAAGTGAAGGGGTTATTGTAGTTGCAGCAACAAACCGTCCTGATGTATTGGATCCTGCATTATTACGTCCCGGCCGTTTCGATCGCCAGGTTGTCGTCCCCTTACCGGATATACGGGGGCGGGAGCAAATATTAAGAGTGCATTTGCAAAAAGTGCCTGTAGATAGCAATGTAGATGTTATGGCCATTGCTCGAGGCACCCCTGGCTTCTCGGGAGCAGATTTATCAAATCTTGTGAATGAAGCTGCATTATTTGCCGCCCGCGCCAATAAACGTAAAGTAAGCATGATCGAGCTGGATAAAGCCAAAGATAAAATCATGATGGGTGCTGAACGACGTTCTATGGTGATGGATGACAATGAGAAGAAACTGACCGCTTATCATGAAGCAGGCCATGCGATTGTCGGTTTAAGTGTACCGGAACATGATCCTGTTTATAAAGTTTCTATCATTCCACGCGGTCGTGCTTTAGGCGTGACTATGTTTTTGCCAGAACAGGATCGATACAGCCACAGTAAACGACGTCTGGAGAGTCAATTATCCAGCTTGTTTGGCGGCCGAATTGCTGAGGAGCTTATTTTTGGTCCGGAAAGCGTGACCACGGGAGCATCAAATGACATTATGCGTTCTACTGAAATAGCGCGTAAAATGGTCACCACCTGGGGTTTATCTACTCTGGGTCCGCTTACCTTTGGTGAGGAAGAAGAAGAGGTATTCCTGGGACGCTCAATGAATAAACATAAGGAAATGTCAGATAGAACGGCACAACAAATTGATGATGAAGTTCGTGCAATTATTGATAGAAACTATAAGCGCGCCAAGGAAATTCTGGTTTCCAATATGGATAAACTGCACTTGATGGCTCAAAGCTTAATCAAATATGAAACCATTGATCTCAAACAAATACAAGAGATTATGTCAGGTAAAGAGCCCTCTCCCCCGGAAGATTGGGGCTCATCTAAACCTCTCGATGGTGCTGATGTAAGTAAAGGTTCCCCAGATAAGCCTTCAGAGCACGAAGTCATCGTAAATCCTGCTGAAGAGCACTAAGCCTAATTAGTGAGAGAAGCAGGTGAATGCAAATCAATTTTCAGGTTGGCTTGAACATCAATGCCAACCTTCTCCGGATAGTTTTCCACAAAAGCCTTTAATTATGGGTATATTAAATGTGACTCCTGATTCGTTTTCGGACGGGGGGCAATTTTTATCCCTGGGTAGGGCTTGTGAACATGCATTTCATTTGGTTAGCCAAGGCGCTGATTTAATTGATGTGGGCGGACAATCCACTCGACCCGGGGCGCAAACCGTTCCAATCGATGTAGAAATAAAAAGAGTAGTCCCCGTTATTGAGCAAATCCGTGCTGCTTCAGATATCTGCATCTCGATAGATACTAATAAACCGGAAGTAATGGAGGCCGCTGTAAATGCAGGTGCTAACTTCATTAATGATGTTTATGCTTTACGCACCCCAGGAGCTCTGGAAATTGCTGCAAAACTGGCAGTCCCTGTGTGTTTGATGCACATGCAAGGCGAGCCGCACAACATGCAACACGAACCTCATTATCCCAAGGGGGTACTTGTCGAAATAACCCGTTTTTTTGCAGAACGTATTGCTGCATGCGAGCGTGCGGGTATTAAAAAAAGTAATTTAATCTTGGATCCGGGCTTCGGATTTGGAAAACAAGTACAAGATAATTTGCTCTTAGTTAAAAATCTTGATAGCTTTGCAACATTTGGAATGCCTCTGCTTTTAGGGGTATCTCGTAAAAGTACAATTGGGGCAGTACTTGCTAAAGGGGTGGGTGAGCGTTTGATAGGGAGTATTGCGGTCGCAGTTTATGCAGCATTGAAAGGTGCTGGGATTATAAGAACGCATGATGTAGATGAAACAAATCAGGCGTTGCATATGATCGCCATGATTGGGAAAGCGCACGTTTATCAGCTCACGCAAGCTATAAATTCTTAATAAGAGGGTGGTTAAGGATGAGTCAACGTAAATATTTTGGCACTGATGGTATACGGGGACATGTGGGTTTATCAAATATAAACCCCGAATTTGTATTGAAATTGGGTTGGGCTGTTGGCCGCGTGCTTGCTAACGGGCATCGCAAAAAAGTAGTTATTGGAAAAGACACCCGGGTATCAGGATATATGCTAGAGTCTGCTTTGGAAGCCGGGCTTTCAGCTGCTGGTGTCGATGTCGCTCTCCTGGGGCCCATGCCCACGCCTGCTATTGCATATCTTACTCAAACCCTTAGGGCCAACGCCGGAATTGTGATCAGTGCATCCCATAATCTGTTTGAAGATAACGGGATTAAATTCTTTTCCTCCGAAGGGGGAAAGTTGCCTGATAGTGTAGAACTGGCGATTGAAGCAGAATTGGACAAGAAGATGCAAACGGTATCTTCAGAACAACTGGGTAAGGCAACACGCATTAATGATGCAAGCGGACGTTACATAGAGTTTTGTAAATCGACTATTCCGTCGCTGACCCGATTATCAGGTTTAAAAATTGTAGTTGATTGTGCAAATGGTGCGACCTATCACATTGCACCTAATGTTTTTTCAGAGCTTGGCGCCCAAGTTATTTCTATTGGCAATCGTCCCGATGGTTTTAACATTAATGAGGATTGTGGCTCCACATCGCCGGAATTATTAAGACAAAAAGTAATAAGCTCCGGTGCAGACATTGGCATTGGCCTCGATGGTGATGGAGATCGCGTCGTGCTAATCGATTCGGATGGACGTTTAATCGATGGCGATCAAATCCTTTATATTATCGCTAAAGACCGACATCAACGTGGTGTTTTAAACGGGGGTGTTGTGGGCACCCAAATGAGCAATTATGGCTTGGAGATGGCGATTAAAAGCTTGGGAATCCCATTTGTACGTACCCGGGTAGGAGACCGTTATGTCCTGGAAGCATTACGGGAAAAAGATTGGAAAATAGGCGGGGAAACTTCTGGGCATATTGTTTGCTTGGATAAAACCACCACAGGAGATGGGATAGTCGCCGCATTACAAGTTTTGTCGATTATGGTAAAACAAGGCAAATCATTGCAACAACTGATTCAAGGAATCACGTTATTACCACAAAGCTTGGTTAATCTAAAAACCAATTACGCTAACCTGCTTGCAGAACATTCGCAAGTAATTCAGGTAGTTAAAGCTTTGGAATCAAGCTTAAATGGCGAAGGACGCGTTTTACTCAGACCCTCAGGAACTGAACCTTTATTACGAGTTATGGTTGAAGGCATAGACGCATCTTTAGTACAACAACATGCGCAAAAGCTCTGTGATGACATAAGTCAAATTGAGAGAAGTTTGCATACTCAGTAGTAAAATTGCTCTTATGGTTTTTATACCTGCCAAGGGTTTTAATAAAAAAATCATAATAAGACTACACATCAGCAAGGAGTTTGGGTATAGTCCGCAGTTGAAAGCGAGGGGGTTAGATGAGACAAAAAATAGTTGCTGGTAACTGGAAAATGAATGGTCAGTTACAGCAGGTAATTCAATTAAGCAATGAGCTTAGAGAATTGCTCAACCCTATTCACAATGTCCAAGTGATTGTCATGCCTCCCGCCATATATATTCCTCAAGTTCGGAATGTACTTGCTGGATGTAAAATTGAAATAGGTGCCCAAAATATTTATCCCAAAGATTTTGGAGCCTATACTGGTGAGATATCAGCACCTATGCTGAAAGATTATAATTGCCGCTATGTGTTGGTGGGACATTCCGAAAGAAGACATTGTTTTCACGAAGATGAAAATTTTGTGGCGCAAAAATTCCACCATGTAAAAGAACATGATATGATACCGGTTCTTTGTGTTGGTGAAACGCTGGAAGAACGTGAAAGTGGGCGAACAGAGCAAGTAATTGCCAAGCAAATACTCGCAGTAAGTGAAAACGATAAACAGTGTTTTCGTGATTGTATCGTAGCTTATGAACCTGTTTGGGCAATAGGTACAGGAAAAACAGCGTTACCAGAACAGGCACAGGAAGTACATCAGTTTATTAGAAAACTGATTGCAGAAATTAATCATAGCGATGCCGAGCGCTTACCACTTCTTTATGGAGGGAGTGTAAACGAAAACAATGCCGAGGCATTGTTTGCCATGCCAGATGTAGATGGAGGCTTGGTAGGGGGCGCATCGTTGAACGCGAAACAGTTTGTGGAAATTGTGAAATGTATCAATTGATATTAATGATTCATGTAATCGTTGCTGTGGTCTTGATAGGCCTGGTTCTTATCCAACATGGTAAAGGTGCTGATATAGGTGCAGCCTTTGGATCAGGAGCTTCAAATACACTATTTGGAAGCCAAGGGACAGGCGGATTTTTATTTAAACTAACTGGTGGTTTGGCGCTGACCTTTTTTGTTACCAGCTTATTGTTATCCTATTTGGTGTCTGTTCAATATCAAAAAGCAGATCAACAAATACTGCCTCAGCAAACCAGTGTACCTGCGAATTCAATTCCAGTACCTGTAGATAACAGTAAAAAGAATAAATAAATATTCTTGGTTGCCGAAGGGCAGCACAGGATGAAGTAAAAGAATGAGACTTGTTTAGGTACAGTTGTTTCGAGCGGGGTGTTCTAATTGAACTTCGATTATTAGAGCAGATTGCCGAATGAAATCAGTAGACTAAATAAGTTCTAAAAGAAAATGCCGAAGTGGTGGAATTGGTAGACACGCCGTCTTGAGGGGGCGGTGGCGAAAGCCGTGCCGGTTCGAGTCCGGCCTTCGGCACCATTTTAATCCGTGCAGGGTGAAAAAATGCTATCTCAATATTTACCTGTTCTAATTTTTATAATTATCGGATTGGCCTTAGGTGTAGCAATGATAGGGGCAGGTGCCTTATTTTCAAAGCACAAACCTGATAGTGCCAAAAATGCTCCTTACGAGTGCGGCTTTGGTGCATTTGAAAGTTCGCATATCCCATTTGATGTTCGTTTTTATCTGGTAGCGATATTATTTATTATTTTTGATTTGGAAACTGCATTTTTCTTTCCATGGGCTCTGGCCTTACGGAAAATCGGCTGGTTTGGTTTTGCCGGAATGATGTTATTTTTAGGACTTTTGGTTATTGGCTTTATTTACGAATGGAAACGAGGCGCACTCGAGTGGGAATAATTTAAGAGTGCAAAAACAAATTCACTTCTGATTGCCGCTTCAATAAGAGGCAGAAAAATCAGAGGTGATACTTTTTTATTAATATTTAACTGCTTAGAGGCTAGCTATGGCGGTTGCAGAATTGCAAAAAAATGGCTTTGTAACGACTTCAGTCGATAAACTTCTAGGATGGGCGCGTAGTGGTTCTATGTGGCCTATGACTTTTGGTTTGGCATGTTGTGCAGTAGAAATGATGCACGTAGGCGCGTCACGTTATGACTTAGACCGATTCGGAATTATCTTTCGCCCCAGTCCGCGCCAATCCGATGTAATGATTGTTGCCGGAACCTTATGCAATAAAATGGCCCCTGCTTTACGCAAAGTGTATGATCAAATGCCCGAACCTCGATGGGTTGTTTCTATGGGCTCCTGTGCAAATGGCGGAGGATATTATCATTACTCCTACTCAGTAGTTCGCGGGTGTGATCGTATTGTCCCGGTAGATGTATATGTGCCAGGTTGTCCTCCAACTGCTGAAGCACTATTGTATGGCATTATTCAATTACAGAATAAAATCAGGCATAAAAAAATCTTAGAAGCTTAAGATCATCAAAGGTACAAATAGATGGCTAAAAATGATTATTTGGTTGAACAACTCAAAAGCGAATTATCGAACCATATTAATGAGATAACGGTTGCTTGTGATGAAGTGACTATTGAGTGCAGCGCCTCCAATCTAAAAGCAACGATGTTGGAATTACGTGATCTGGAAGCATTTAGATTTGATCAACTTATTGATCTTTGTGCCGTGGATTATTTACTGTATGGGGATTATGACTGGGAAACAGAAATAGCAACTGAAAGGGGTTTTTCCCGGGGTGTAGAGCGCCAAGAAGTTAGAGCGTACACTTTGGACAAGCCGCGTTTTGCTGTAGTGTACCATTTGCTCTCAACCCAAAAAAATCATCGTCTGCGGGTCAAAGTATTCGTTGACGAATCCCATCTTATAGTCCCCTCTGTGCATCATTTGTGGAAAGGCGCAAATTGGTTTGAGCGTGAAGCTTACGATTTATTTGGAATTTTGTTTGAAGGCCATCCTGACCTAAGACGTATCCTCACTGATTATGGATTTATCGGACATCCTTTCCGCAAGGACTTCCCACTGAGCGGCCATGTTGAAATGCGCTATGATGCGAAATTAGAAAAGGTAATCTACGATCCAGTAGATATTGAGCCCAGAGTATTGGTGCCCAAGGTTATCCGTGAAGATAACCGATATATTGGTGATAAAAGGGTCGAAAAATGATTGAATTAAAGAATTACACTTTAAATTTTGGTCCACAACATCCGGCAGCGCATGGAGTATTGCGTTTGGTTCTAGAACTTGAAGGTGAAACAATCGTTCGTGCGGACCCCCACATAGGATTACTGCACAGGGCAACAGAGAAGTTAGCAGAAACTAAACCTTACCTGCAATCAATTGGTTATATGGATAGACTCGATTACGTGTCTATGATGTGTAATGAGCATGCTTATGTGCGGGCGATTGAAAAACTTTTAGGTATTGAAGCTCCAATACGGGCGCAATACATTCGTACCATGTTTGATGAAGTCACCCGTATTTTGAATCATTTGCTATGGCTGGGTGCTATAGCACTGGATATAGGTGCTATGACAGTGTTTCTCTACTGCTTTAGAGAACGGGAAGATTTATTTGATTGTTATGAAGCGGTATCCGGGGCACGCATGCATGCCACTTATTACCGACCCGGTGGTGTTGCCCGCGACTTGCCGGACAGCATGCCGCAGTACCAGGCATCAAGATGGCATAATGAGCGTGAAGTTGAAAAACTTAATGAGCATCGTAATGGCAGCCTGCTCGATTTCCTGTGGGCTTTTACCGAACGGTTCCCTCATTGCGTCGATGAATATGAAACCCTGTTAACTGATAACCGAATTTGGAAACAGCGTACTGTCGACATTGGCGTCGTTTCACCCGAAGAAGCCTTACAATGGGGTTTTACTGGTCCAATGCTCCGTGGTTCTGGAGTTGCTTGGGACTTACGCAAAAAACAAAGCTATGCTGCCTATGATCAAGTAGAATTCGATATTCCAGTAGGTAAAACTGGTGATTGTTACGATCGTTATCTGGTACGGGTAGAAGAGTTAAGACAATCAAATCGTATTATTAGACAATGCATCGAATGGCTCAGGGCAAACCCTGGTCCTGTTCGCATTGAGGATCACAAGATTACCCCACCTCGTCGTGTGGTAATGAAAGAAGATATGGAGTCATTAATCCATCACTTCAAACTATTTACTGAGGGTTTTTGTTTGCCCCGTGGCGAAGTATACAGTGCTGTAGAGGCACCTAAGGGTGAGTTTGGTATTTATATGGTATCTGATGGGGCAAATAAGCCTTACAGATTGAAAATCCGTGCCCCTGGTTTTGCACATTTATCCAGCTATGATGCGATGACGAGAGGCCATATGATCGCCGATGGTGTCGCTATCCTTGCGAGTCAGGATATAGTATTTGGTGAAATTGATCGTTAATTTATGGGAATGTTATTTCAACTGAAAAAAACATGCCGGAAATTGCAATTATAAATTAATAAAGGTTTAGAAATGTCTGATAATTCAGCAAAAATATTACAGCAATTGGTATCAGCTCAAAGAATAAAAGACATAGATCATTGGATAGCAAAATATCCAGCAGATCAGAAGCAATCGGCGGTGATGAGTGCTTTAAGAATTGTTCAGGAAGAGCATGGGCACCTAACTACGGAGCTTATGGATGCTGTAGCTGATTATTTAGAAATGCCTCCTATTTCAGTATACGAGGTAGCCAGTTTCTATACGATGTACGAACACAAACCCGTTGGCAGACATTCTATAAATGTGTGTACCAATATCTCCTGCATGCTGCGTGACTCTGCTGCAGTTGTAGAACATTTAGAAAAAAAATTGGGTATAAAGTTAGGTGAAACCACCGATGATGGGCGTTTTACTTTAAGATCTGTTGAGTGTTTAGGTGCCTGCGTTAACGCCCCAATGATGCAGGTGGACAAAAATTATCATGAGAATCTAACTCCTGAATCTATAGATAAAGTGTTGGAACAATACCAATAAAAGATAGAGGTGGTTGCCGTGGTTGAATTAAATCAAGTTTGTTATCGGACATTTCATCTACCAGAGCCTTGGACACTATCTGCTTATGAAAGCGTTGGTGGATATAGTGCCTGGAGAAAAATCATTAAAGAACAAACTTCTCCACAAACGATTATTGATGAATTAAAAACATCTGCCTTACGAGGACGTGGGGGTGCTGGATTCCCTACAGGTTTAAAATGGAGTTTCATGAACCGGAATACTCCTGTACAAAAGTATGTAGTGTGTAACTCAGACGAAGGTGAACCAGGCACATGTAAGGACCGGGAAATACTCACATTAAACCCACACCAACTCATTGAAGGGATGGCGATAGCTGGTTACACCATGGGCGCCACTGTCGGTTATAACTATATTCGCGGTGAATTTTGGCTCCCTTATGAGCGTACGGAGGCTGCATTAAAAGAAGCTTATGCAGCAGGCTTGCTGGGAAAAAATATCTTGGGCTCAGGAATTGATTTTGATTTATTTAATCATTTAGGCGCAGGCGCATATATTTGTGGTGAAGAAACAGCGCTTCTTAATTCTTTAGAAGGAAGAAAAGGCCAACCCAGATTTAAACCGCCATTCCCTGCCAACTATGGTTTATACGGCAAACCCACAACGATTAACAATACGGAAACGTTTGCTTCTGTTCCGGTGATCATGGAAAAGGGTGGTGAGTGGTTCCTAAAGTTGGGCAAACCAAACAATGGCGGAGCGAAATGTTTTAGTGTGAGCGGGCATGTGAACAAGCCTGGAAATTTCGAAATTCCATTGGGAACACCCTTCAAGACCCTCCTTGAGCTCGCTGGCGGGGTGATAAAAGGTCGAAAAATTAAAGCAGTAATTCCTGGTGGGACTTCAATGCCTGTTTTACCTGGCGAGGTCATGATGGGACTTGATATGGATTATGACAGCATCCAGAAAGCAGGTTCAGGATTAGGTTCCGGTGCCGTAATCATTATGGATGAAACCACCTGTATGGTTGATGCATTATACCGTATTTCAGAATTCTATATGGATGAATCTTGCGGTCAATGTACTCCTTGTCGTGAAGGTACAGGCTGGTTGGTTCGTCTGTTACACCGTATTAAAGAAGGCCATGGCGAACCTGGGGATGTAGAGAAATTAGTCAATGTTGCGAACAATATCGAAGGACGCACGATTTGTGCATTAGGTGAGGCAGCAGCTTGGCCTGTACAAAGTTTTGTTAAGCATTTTCGCGATGAATTTGAATATTTCGTCAAACATAAACGTTCGATCGTCGCAGCATAAATAAAAAAGGTTTTGACCATGACTACTACTATTGAAATCGACGGTAAAACATTTGAAGCAGAAAACGGTAAAATGATCATTGAAGTTGCTGATGAAGCAGGTATTCATATCCCCCGTTTTTGTTATCATAAAAAACTTTCTGTGGCTGCTAACTGCCGCATGTGTTTAGTTGAAGTAGAAAATGGCCGAAAGCCAGTTCCTGCATGCGCCACTCCGATTACCAACGGAATGAAAGTGTTTACCAAATCAAAGGAAGCATTACATTCTCAAAAGGTAGTGATGGAGTTTCTTCTCATTAACCATCCTCTCGACTGTCCCATTTGCGATCAGGGAGGGGAATGCGAGCTGCAAGATGTATCCATGGGATATGGAGCAGATGCATCCGAATATACCGAAACCAAACGCTCGGTAGATGATGATAATTTAGGGACACTAATTGCAACAGAAATGACGCGCTGCATCCATTGCACCCGTTGTGTTCGTTTTGGAGAAGAAATAGCGGGTTTAAGAGAGTTGGGTGCAACTGGTCGCGGTGAACACATGCAAATTGGCACCTATGTCCAGCACAGCATGAAATCAGAAGTTTCCGGAAATATAATTGACTTATGCCCAGTAGGCGCCTTAACGTCTAAACCTTATCGGTTTACAGCAAGGGCCTGGGAACTCACCCAGCATGATAGTGTAGCACCGCATGATTGCCTTGGTTCAAATGTTTATTTACACACGCGTCGAAATCGATTGATGCGAGTAGTTCCCAAGGAAAATGAAGAAATCAATGAAACCTGGTTGTCTGATCGGGACCGGTTTAGCTATCTTGGATTAAATAGCCCGCTTAGAGCAAGCCAGCCGCAAATTAAACGGAATGGCCAGTGGGAAGTTGTCGATTGGGAAACTGCTTTAAAATATACTGCAGAAGGCCTGGCGCGAGTGATAAAACAAAATGGCCCCGAGCAAGTAGCTGCTTTTGCTTCAAGCTCATCTACATTAGAAGAAATGTACTTGTTGCAAAAATTAATGCGTGATATCGGTGTTCATAATTTAGATCACAGACTACAGCAAGTTGACTTTAAAGATCAGGAATCTCAGCCAACTTCACCCAGAAGTTCTTTAACTTACGCCGATCTGGAATTACAAAATACGATTGTGTTGGTCGGATGCAATATTGATCGTGAAGTTCCACTTGCAGCGGTAAGGGTTCGTAAGGCTTATCGGAATGGTGCTTCAATAGTTGCGATAAACCCGATAGATTTTGAATCCCGTTTTGATTTAAGTGAACGTTTTATCGTTTCCCCGTTGGAAATGCCAATGCAGCTTGCCAAGCTTGCATTAGCCCTAACTGATGATATAAAGACATTACCAGCGGCAGTACAGAAATTATTGATAGGCCTTGAGCCAGATGAAGCAACTTTAAGAGTTGCTAAAGCGTTGAAAGAAGAGAAAACCTGCTTGGTTACAGGTGCTCTTTGTGAGAACCATCCTGAAGCCGCTTTACTCCGCACCTTGATTTTCCACATTGAAAAAATAAGCGGTGCTAAAGTACTCAGATTGACACAGGGTGCAAATTCCGCCGGTGCCTGGATTGCGGGTATGGTTCCTCATCGCACTACGGCCGGGAAAGCAGATTCCACACCAGGAATGGATGTGCAGACTGCACTAAATAATAAATTAAAAGCCTACGTACTTCTGGGAGTTGAGCCCGGATTTGATTTTGCAAATCCCTATGGGGCAAGACAATCCATGCTTGCAGCCGAATTTGTCGTGTTAATCTCGGCATACAACCATGAATCCATGCATGATTACGCAGATGTCATTTTACCTATGGCTCCGTATGCTGAAACTTCAGGGACTTATGTTAATGTGGATAACACCTGGCAAACTGTAAAAGGGGCTTTGACTCCTCACGGGGATGCACGACCTGCATGGAAAATATTGAGGGTACTAGGCAATTTATTGCAGTGCAATGGCTTTGAATACTTGTCAACAGAAGATATTTTAACAGAAATTAGAAATTGTGTAGCGATCACGACAGAGCAGGAATATAAACCTTATTATCCTGAGAGTTTGCCTATGATAAACCAGTCACTGGTCCGAGTTGGCGAATGGCCGCTCTATCGAAGTGATGCAATTGTCAGAAATAGCAAAGAGCTGCAATTATGCGCTGCTGCTGAATCAGCATGCATACGAATCAATCCTCTAACAGCAGATAGATTGAAATTGGAGGATGTTGCTACTGTATCTCAGGGAGATATTGAGATAACATTGCCGCTCAAACGTGACGAACGCATTGCGGCAGATGTTGTATGGGTAGCAAACGCAATGCCTGAAACAGTAGATTTGGGTCATTCATTTGCTGCAATAACTATTAAGCGCTAGGCAGGTAAGAAGATGCTGCAAGATATTAGCATATTAATTTGGGTCATCATTAAGATATTAGTAATCGTAGTGCCATTACTATTGTGTGTCGCATATTTAATATATGCAGAGCGCAAAGTTATCGGGTACATCCAATCGCGTATAGGACCAAACCGGGTTGGGATAAAAGGGTTGCTCCAACCCATTGCTGATTTGGTTAAGTTAATTACTAAAGAAATCATTATACCCACGCGTTCGAATAAATATCTCTTTATTGCCGCACCATTGTTCGCTTTGGTTCCTGCACTGGTAGGTTGGGCGGTGATTCCGTTCCAGGAAGGGATAGTACTGGCCAATATTAATGCCGGCGTACTTTATGTGTTTGCAATGAGTTCGCTGGGGGTATATGGTGTATTAATTGCAGGGTGGGCATCTAACTCCAAGTATGCCATGTTTGGCGCTTTAAGAAGTACAGCACAAACAGTATCATATGAAATTGCCATGGGTTTTGCCTTGGTCGGCGTCTTATTAGCAGCCGGTAGTATGAACTTCACAGACATCGTGAATTCACAACGCGGCGGTATTTTGCATTGGTGGTTTGTTCCCCTTCTACCGCTATTTCTTGTGTTTTGGATAGCTGGAATTGCCGAAACAAACAGAGCGCCTTTTGATTTGGCCGAAGGTGAGTCTGAAATTGTAGCAGGATTCCATGTTGAATATTCCGGAATTGGGTTCGCGCTATTTTTCCTTTCGGAATATGCCAGCATGATTCTTATCTCAGTTCTCTTGAGCATCATGTTCCTGGGTGGCTGGATGTCGCCTTTTGAAGGAATTCCTGTTTTAGAAAATATATTTTTCTTTGTTCCCGGTTTTGTTTGGTTACTCGTGAAAGTGAGCTTTTTCCTCTATGTATATTTATGGGTTAGGGCTACTTTTCCTCGTTATCGTTATGACCAGCTTATGCGTTTAGGCTGGAAAGTACTTATTCCGGTCACCATTGTTTGGATCATTGTAACTGCGTTAATGGTTGTTACACATGTTAAACCTTGGTTTTGATGATTAATAGAGAAGCCGATGAAAAAAGCATATCAATATATTAAATACTATGTACGCAGTTTTCTTTTATTAGAATTACTGCAGGGTTTAAAGTTAACTGGGAAATATTTCTTTAAGAAAAAGGTAACCGTACAATTTCCTGAAGAAAAAACTCCCATTTCACCTCGTTTTAGGGGCGCACTTGCTTTACGTCGTTATCCGAACGGTGAAGAACGATGCATTGCTTGTAAATTATGTGAAGCAGTTTGTCCTGCCTTGGCGATAACCATAGAATCAGAACCAAGAGAGGACGGATCCCGTCGTACAACACGATATGATATTGATGTGTTTAAATGCATTAACTGCGGATTATGCGAAGAATCTTGCCCTGTAGATTCTATAGTAGTTACCCCAGTACATCATTATCATATTAGCGAACGTGGTCAAAACATTATGACTAAAGAAAAGCTTTTGGCACTTGGAGATTTACTGGAGCCAAAACTTGCAGCAGATAGGGCTGCTGACGAAAAATACCGATAACGGGGTTAAAGTATGCATGAATTATTAATTCAAATTATTTTCTATGTATTTGCTGCTATAGCAGTTGGCGCTGCATTTATGGTTATTATTCAAGATAATCCTGTGCGCAGCGTTTTATTTCTTGTACTGACATTTTTCGCAAGCGCGGTATTATGGTTACTCGCAGAAGCTGAATTTCTAGCACTTATTCTGATACTGGTGTATGTCGGTGCGGTGATGACACTCTTCCTGTTTGTGGTCATGATGCTTAATATCGATATAGAAGTGGTTAAAAGTCATCATAAACGTTATATACCGTTTGCTTTAATCCTTGTAGCGTTATTAATTGGACTTTTAATGGTATCTATTCCTGCAGGTACATTTAAGTCCACCGTCGAAACACAAAATACAGCATCAGTCAGCACACAGTTTATCGATATAGAACACAACAATTCCCAAGCACAGCCTTTATCAAATACTGAAGCGTTGGGTATGGTTCTCTATACTGATTATTTGTTGGCTTTTGAAATTGCAGCTGCTTTGTTACTCATTGCGATTATCTCTGCAATTACCTTGGTTCATCGCGGCCCAAGAAAATCAAAAAGACAGAATGTGAAGCAGCAGATTATGACACGCAGGGATGAGCGGGTTGCATTAATTAATATGAAAGCAGAAAAATAAGGTTGGGGACTTCTATATGATACCTGTTAATAATTACCTGATTTTAGGAGCAATTTTATTCGGATTTGGACTTATTGGGATCATGATGAATCGAAGAAACATCATCTTGTTGCTGGTATGTATCGAACTGATGTTACTTGCAGTGAACACGAATTTCGTAGCATTTTCACATTATTATAGTGAAATTAGCGGCCAGGTTTATGTCTTTTTTATTTTAACAGTTGCTGCCTCAGAGGCGGCAATAGGATTAGCCATAGTGATGTTGCTTTTTAGAAATAGAGGCAATATTAACGTAGATAAGATGAATCATTTAAAAGGTTAACATTGTGAGTATCCAACAACTTTGTCTAATAATTGTTTTAGCTCCCCTAGCAGGCTCTATAATTGCTGGATTTTTCCGCAATCAAATAGGACGTGTAGGAGCCCACAGTACTACGATTCTGGGTGTTGCCATTTCTTTTGTGGTATCCTTGTATGTTGCCTGGCAACTGTTTTCCGGGTCAATCCAGAATGAAAGCACCGTGGTATATCATTGGGCTAACGGCGGATTAATTCTTCCTTTTGAATTTAATATCGGCTTTTTAATTGATCCGCTCAGCGCAGTGATGCTGGTGACGGTTAATTTCATTTCTTTGCTGGTGCATATCTACAGTATCGGATACATGGCGGATGATGATGGTTATCAACGCTTTTTTAGTTACATTTCACTATTCACCTTCATGATGTTGATGTTGGTGACTGCGAACAATTTTCTGCAATTGTTCTTCGGATGGGAAGGTGTAGGTCTTGTTTCTTACCTGCTTATCGGTTTCTGGTACCAAAAAGAATCTGCCATCGAGGGAAGCCTTAAGGCATTCATCGTAAACCGGGTTGGAGACTTTGGTTTTCTTATAGGTATGGCCTTGATTTTCGCCTACACCGGTAGCCTTGACTATGAAACTGTTTTCAAAAGTGTAAGCTACTTGTCGAGTCAAAGTATTGAATTGTTCAACGGCCATCCTTGGTCGCTAGTCACCGTTATCTGCTTGGCTTTATATGTAGGGGCCATGGGTAAATCGGCACAAGTCCCCCTTCATGTGTGGTTACCTGAATCAATGGAAGGCCCGACGCCCATTTCTGCGCTAATCCATGCTGCAACTATGGTTACAGCGGGTGTATTCATGATTGCGCGAATTTCTCCCTTAATCGAATTTTCAACCACGGCATTAAGCGTTGTTCTGGTTATCGGTGCCACCGGCGCTCTGTTTACCGGTATTCTCGCCTTGGCAATGAATGACATTAAACGTGTAGTTGCTTATTCAACACTGTCGCAATTAGGCTATATGATGGTTGGAATGGGCGCTTCTGCTTATAGTGCAGGAATGTTTCATCTTCTGACTCATGCGTGTTTTAAGGCCCTGTTATTCCTGGGTGCTGGTTCAGTAATTATTGGCATGCATCATGAACAGGACATGCGGAAAATGGGTGGTTTATGGAATAAAATGCCAATCACCTATGTGACCTTCATAATTGGTACCTTAGCTCTTTGCGCATTCCCTCCATTTGCGGGCTTTTATTCCAAAGATACAATTATTGAGGCCACGAAGCTCTCGCAGATACCCGGAAGTGCTTATGCCTATTTCTGCGTAGTGGTTGGCGCGGGTGTCACTGCCTTGTATAGTTTTCGCTCCCTGTTTATGACTTTTCATGGCAAACCACGGATGGACGAGCATACTTTAAGCCATTTGCATGAGTCACCCTGGGTTGTATGGTTGCCTCTAGTGATCCTGGCCATTCCTTCTATCATACTGGGATATATTCTGTATATGCCTATGCTTTTCGATAATCCGACGGTATTAGGTTCATCATTATTTATTCTGCCTCAGCATAATGTGTTGGGCGAGCTCGCGCATGAAATAACTTCACCATTTGAGAGCATGTTGCACTCAGTATTTTCGCTCACATTCTGGATTACCGTGGCTGGAATTGCGATAGCGTGGATTTGTTACATCGCTGTACCATCTATTCCAGGTTATTTAGCACGCCGCTTTTCGCTTATCTATAAAATACTTCTTAACCGATATGGATTTGATGCCTTTAACAATCTGGTATTTATTAAAGGTTCTAAAGGAATAGGAAACGTGTTTTACAGTGTAGGTGATCAAACATTAATCGATGGAATGGTGGTAAATGGCAGCAGTCGACTTGTTAGATGGTTATCAGCTAAGGGTCGTATGATACAAAGTGGTTATTTGTACCATTATGCAACGGTAATGGTTTTGGGGTTACTTGGATTTTTATGCTGGTTGATACTCGGCTGAACATAGGGTGAAGGTATGCATTATTTGCTCAACTTACTAATTTGGTTGCCAGTAATAGGCGGTGTTTTTGTTCTTCTCGCCGGAGATGATCGCAGCCCGAATATTTCGCGTTATTTGGCTTTATTTACCGTAATACTTTGTTTGCTGCTTTGTATTCCATTGGTTGCAGGTTTTGATCCCAAGGTATTGGGAATGCAATATTTGGAGGAATTTTCCTGGATGCCTGCTTTAGGTATTAGCTACAGCTTAGGCATTGATGGAATGTCATTACTCCTGATTGTTTTAAGTATTTTTACCAATCTTGTGGTAATTCTGGCAACCTGGGAAAGCATAACCAACAGAGTTTCGCAATATCTGGCTGCATTTTTAATTATGCAGGGCTTATTAGTTGGGGTTTTCTCCGCCTTAGATGCAATCCTATTCTATATATTCTGGGAAGCGACCCTCATTCCCATGTATCTCATTATTGGGATATGGGGCTCAGACAACCGGGTTTATGCTGCTATAAAATTTTTCTTATATACCTTTTTGGGTTCGGTACTCATGTTGGCGAGCTTCTTGTATATGGGCTACATAGCAGGTTCATTTAATATTGAAGCATTTTATGCCATCAAACTGAGTATGACTGCACAAACCCTGATTTTCATTGCGTTTTTTCTTGGTTTTGCCATTAAAATCCCCATGTTTCCCGTACATACATGGTTGCCTGATGCACATACCGAAGCTCCAGCAGGAGGATCTGTTGTCTTGGCAGCTATTTTGTTAAAGCTGGGTGCTTACGGATTTATCCGCTTCTCTTTGCCAATCGTACCGGATGCTTGCAGCCGCTATGCCGGTGTGATGATTGCCTTGTCGTTAATTGCAATTGTCTACATTGCCTTGATTGCAATTATTCAAAAAGATATGAAGCGATTAATTGCCTATTCTTCAATTTCACACATGGGATTCGTAACTCTGGGTTCATTTGCAATATTTGCTATAGCAAAACAATCCGGGTTAGGCGCAGCAGGTTTGATACTGGAGGGGGCAATTGTAGTGATGATTTCCCATGCATTTGTCTCAAGCGCGCTCTTTGCCGGAGTAGGTTACATTTATGATCGCATGCATACACGCAAACTGGCAGATCTTGGTGGAATCGTAAATACAATGCCTGTATTTGCATCCTTTTTTATGCTCTTTTGCATGGCCAATGCGGGGCTGCCCGGAACTTCAGGTTTTGTTGGAGAATTCATGGTAATCCTGGGCTCGCTTAAAGCAGGTTTCTGGGTCACATTTTGGGCTGCTACCACCCTGATTACAGCAGCAGGTTATAATCTTTGGATGTATAAACGCGTTATTTTTGGTCCTGTAGCAAATGAAAAAGTTGCCGCATTAAAAGATCTTTCGGGCTTTGAGTTAAGTGCTTATATTCTACTGGCTTTGATGGTCATCGCTATGGGTGTTTATCCTAAGCCATTGTTAGAGTACATACATCAAACAGTAAGCCATACTCTAGCATTAGCAAGTCAATCAAAATTGTAATCAAGGTTAATCAATATGACAGCATTACTTGAAAATATCCATGTAGCCCTTCCAGAAATAATCGTGCTGGTTGCAGCGTGTATCGCCTTACTCGCCGATTTATTTTTACGACATCGCTATAAATCAATTGCTTTTACTATATCCTGTATCGGATTGGTTCTAGCTGCTGTTGTGAATTTTCTTTATATCGGTATGTATAAAGTCATTACACTCCATGGCTTGTTCATTAATGATGACGTTGCCAATCTAATGAAATTTTTTATCTACCTCACGGTATTGTTGAGCTTTATCTATTCCAAGAACTATATAGATGAGCGTCAAATGCCCTCAGGAGACTACTATATTTTAGGAATGTTTTCGACTTTAGGGATGATCCTCCTGGTTTCAGCACATTCATTACTTACTATTTTTCTTGGTTTGGAATTGCTTTCATTACCCTTATATGCGATGACAGCAATTCGCCGAACTGATAGCGATGCCTCTGAAGCTGCAATGAAATATTTTGTTATGGGCTCAATTGCCTCGGCAATGCTTTTATACGGGATTTCCCTAATTTATGGAGCAACAGGAAAACTTGATTTACTTGAAGTTGCCAATGCAATTGCGGCAAATTGGCAGCAGCAAAGTAATCTCCTGATATTTGCGTTAGTATTTATCTTGTCTGGAATTGCCTTTAAATTGGCAGCGGTTCCTTTTCATATGTGGGTTCCTGATGTATACCAAGGGGCACCAACATCAGTGACCTTATTTATCAGTGCCGCACCCAAAATTGCCGCTGTAGGAATGACATTCAGACTATTAACTATTGGTTTTGTCGATATTAGCACCCAATGGCAACAAATCTTATTGGTGATGTCTTTGCTGTCAACAGGGCTTGGAAATCTATTTGCTGTTGTACAGACCAGTATTAAACGCATGTTAGCCTATTCGGCCATATCACATATGGGATATGCACTGTTTGGTGTTTTAGCTGCCACAGCAGCAGGATATGCTTCAGCGCTTTATTATATTTTAATTTATGCGATAACTTCGGCGGCTTCTTTTGGCTTGATTGTTCTAATGTCCAGCCAAGGAATGGAAATTGATAATATAGATGATTTAAAAGGCCTGAACAAAAGAAGCCCTTGGCTAGCATTTATGATGCTAATTGTTATGGTTTCCTTGGCAGGGATTCCACCGACTGTCGGTTTCTTTGCTAAATTACTTGTACTTAAAGCCTTGGTTGATGCCCAAATGACCTGGGTTGCAGTAGTTGGACTGTTCTTTACGGTAATTGGCGCCTATTATTATCTAAGAATTGTGAAAATCATGTATTTTGATAAGCCCGTACAGAGTGAACCGGTAGTGATGAATAAAGGTAATACTCTGGTACTTTCTGTCAATTGCTTATCATTGCTTCTTTTAGGTATTTTTCCAAGCGCTTTAATCGTAGCTTGTATTAATGCATTTGCTACCTAAAATCAAATTTATCTGCTTCTGCATGAGGAAATAATGGTTTTTTTAATGCAGAACAGATATTTGTTGGGAAAGTTAGAGAAAGTACTTGCTAAGAGTACAGACTCTCAGTATACTTCCCATCAGTTGACGCGGGGTGGAGCAGCCTGGTAGCTCGTCGGGCTCATAACCCGAAGGTCGTAGGTTCAAATCCTGCCCCCGCTACCACTTTTTTAGAACCCCATTTATGGGGTTTTTTATTATGTATAATTTGTAACTGCACTAAAAAATAGTAGTAGCCAGTGAAGTCAAGGACAAACTCGGAACGATGCACTGTTTAGTAATTCTTCCCCAGAGTTTAACTCCTTCCCCGAACTCAGGTTACTTTATTGTATTTGTATTAGGCATGTACCCTATTTGAATTATTAATACTATGATACAGGATGAATTGGAACATATACTAGCGCCTACCATCAATGATATGGGCTATGAGCTATGGGGATGCGAATATCTTTCACAAGGCCGGCATTCTCTATTACGAATATATATAGATAAAGCCGATGGGATAGGAATCGAAGACTGTGAAGCAGTAAGTCATCAAGTCAGTGCATTGCTTGATGTAGAAGATCCAATTACCGGAAATTACAGTCTAGAAGTTTCATCACCAGGAATCCCCAGGCCATTATTCAAAAGTTGGCAGTACCAGCGATATATGGGACATGAAATACAAGTTAAAACTTTTAAACCGGTTGGTGGTAAGCGTAAATTTACAGGTATTATTGTTTCCGTATCCGAGAATGGTGTAGTACTTAATGTAAATAATGAAGATCTAGAATTACTTTTTTCAAATATTGTGAAAGCAAGTTTGACAGTATAGAGAGGCGAACAATGAGCAAAGAATTGTTACTAGTTGCAGAGGCGTTATCAAACGAAAGAGGTGTAAGTAAAGATGTAATTATACTTGCCATTCAGGCCGCATTGGAGTCTGCAACTCGCAAGATCTTTGGTTTAGATATAGGTGTGCGCATTAAACTGGACCCCCGCTCAGGTGACTATGAAACCTTTAGATATTGGGAGGTAGTGAATGATGATGAACTGGAACATCCCGACCGCCAGTTAACTCTAGAACAAGCAAAAGAGCGTAACCCGGCTGTAAAAATTGGGGATCGGATCGAAGAATCAATTCCTTCGATTGAATTTGGCCGCATCGAAGCTCAAGCGGCTCGCCAGGTGATTATGCAAAAAGTCAGGGAAGCGGAACGAGAGCTCGTTATCGATCAATTCAGAAGCAAGCTGGGTCAGTTGATTTATGGAACGGTTAAGAAAGTAACTCGTGATAATATAATTATTGATTTGGGTGGTAAGGCTGAGGCTTTTCTACCACGTATCGAAATGCTTCCCCATGAAATGTTTCGTCCGAATGACAGAGTCCGTGCATATTTATATGAAATAACTCCTCAAGCACGTGGGCCTCAATTATTTGTGAGCCGTACTCGTAATGAAATGCTAATCGAGCTTTTTCGGATTGAAGTACCGGAAATTGGTGAAAACGTCATCGAAGTGAAAGCTGCAGCACGTGATCCGGGAAACAGAGCAAAAATTGCAGTGAAAACTAACGATGGACGCATCGACCCTGTCGGGGCATGCGTGGGAATGCGAGGAGCACGCGTACAGGCGGTTTCCAGCGAATTGGGCGGCGAGCGTGTGGACATTATTTTATGGGATGACAATCCCGCACAGTTGGTCATCAATGCCATGGCTCCAGCAGAAATTTCCTCGATTGTTGTTGATGAAGATACGCACACCATGGATTTAGCCGTAGAAAAAGATCAATTGTCTCAAGCAATCGGTCGTAACGGCCAAAATGTTCGATTGGCAAGCCAATTAACAGGATGGACCTTGAATGTAATGACCACAGATGAGTTTGAAAACAAAAATTTGGAAGAATCGAGTAAAATTGTTAAGTTATTTACTTCGGCACTGGAAATTGATGAAGAAATTGCTACATTACTAGTAGCACATGGTTTTTCTTCTCTTGAAGAAATAGCTTATGTTCCCAAGGAAGAATTACTTGCTATAGAAGAATTCGATGAAGAAATTGTTGAAGAGCTAAGAAACAGAGCAAACGATAAATTACTCACGATGGCTCTCTCCTCTGGTAAAGAATTATCTGGCTCACCTGACGAATCGCTACTTTCAATGGAAGGCATGACTGAAGAGCTTGCTAATAAATTAGCGGCTAAAGGAATTACCTCCATGGAAGATTTGGCCGAACAATCTGTAGATGAGTTGTTAGAGATTGAAGGAATGACTGAAGAAAAGGCCGGTGCTTTAATAATGAAGGCCAGAGAACCATGGTTTTTATAACACCATGGATTTATTATCAATTAATGTAGTGCAATTGTGCAGTTCGTTCTTAGAATATGAATATAACTGCTGAAAGGGGATTAAAATATGGCGGATGTGACGGTTAAACAATTAGCTCAAGTCGTTGGTATACCGGTTGAACGCTTATTGAACCAGTTACAGGAAGCAGGGTTATCTTTTACTGATGACCAACAGACTGTGAATGAAGAGCAAAAGCGAATCCTACTCAATCACCTGAAGAGGACTTCTCTGCGCGATATAAATGCTTCACCTGAAAGAATCACTTTAAGAAGGAAAAGTTTGTCACAAGTCACTGTTGGCCATGATGCTCATAGTGGAAAGACTGTAAATGTAGAGGTGCGTAAGAAAAAAGTCTTTGTGAAACGTACTCCCATAGTAGAGCAACAACCTGAGGTAGAAGAACCTGTAGTGATGCCCGAAGAACATCAAATCGAGATGGAGCAACCTGCTGTTGCATCTGCTCCCGATATTTTAGCAGAATCTCCTGCTGAAGCAGTTGAGAGTCCAGTTGATACGCTTGAGACCCAAGATAAATCCCAAGAAGAGCCAGTTTTGGAAGAAACCGTTAAAGCAGAAACCACTGAAGAGTTGGAAACACTTACCGCAGATGTTCTTGAAGAAAATAAAGCGCCAGCAGACATGGAGAAAGCCCCTGTCAAAGAAGAACATAAAGCGGAAAAAGCATCGAAAAAGAAGCATATTGATCAAGCAATTGAACCCGAGTCCTCCGACTTTAGAAAAGTGAAGAAAAAACCTAAATACCAATCGAATTACGATCGTGATGAGGAAGACCAGGAAGGACCCAGACGCGGTGGTCGAAGCAAATTTAAAAAACGCAAAGGCATTGAAAAATCCGATAAATTTAGAGAAGCAGAAGAAACACTAAAGCATGGCTTTGCCTTACCAACAGCACCTGTGGTAAGAGAAGTTTTAGTTCCTGAAACGATTACGGTTGCCGAGTTGGCAAAACGAATGTCTGTAAAAGCTGCTGAAGTCATCAAGGTGATGATGTCTCTTGGAGCCATGGCAACTATAAACCAGGTTATTGATCAAGAAACAGCGCTAATTGTTGTTGAAGAAATGGGGCATAAAGCTCGTGTAATTAAAGAGGATGCAATTGAAGTAGGTTTAGGTGAGTCTATTACCAAGGGCAGCCGCACAGAATCAAGGGCCCCTGTAGTAACCATTATGGGCCACGTAGACCATGGTAAAACTTCATTACTCGATTATATTCGGCGTACCAAAGTTGCTATTGGTGAAGCGGGCGGCATTACCCAACACATCGGTGCTTATCATGTGAGTACTCCTAAAGGTGATATTACTTTCCTTGATACCCCAGGTCACGCTGCATTTACGGCCATGAGGGCGCGAGGTGCAAAAGTTACAGATATAGTGATATTGATTGTTGCTGCTGATGATGGAGTTAAGCCCCAAACAGTAGAAGCAATTCAGCATGCCAAGGCTGCAAAAGTACCTATTATCGTTGCGATTAACAAAATGGATAAGCCAGATGCTGATCCAGATCGCGTCATGAATGAATTATCTGTACATGAAGTCATTCCAGAAGCATGGGGTGGCGATACGATGTTTATCAATATTTCAGCCAAATCAGGTATGGGTATTGATGATTTGCTTGATGCAATATTATTGCAGTCTGAGGTTTTGGAATTGTCTGCAGTTACTGATGGCGCAGCCAAAGGTGTGGTTATCGAATCCCGTTTGGATAAAGGCAGAGGCCCTGTTGCAACGGTATTAGTACAAAGCGGCACCTTGCATAAAGGCGATATTCTGCTAGCTGGTTTTCAGTATGGCCGGGTGCGGGCGCTTGTTGGTGATAATGGCGATATGGTAGAGAGTGCCGGTCCGTCCATTCCGGTTGAAGTCCTGGGGTTGTCTGCAATTCCGCATGCCGGAGATGAAGCAGTTGTTGTTCCGGATGAGAAAAAAGCAAGGGAAGTGGCTTTGTTCCGACAAGGTAAATTCCGTGATGTAAAACTTGCCAGACGTCAAAAATCAACGATCGAAGGCATTATGGAAAATATGGCCGCAGGAGAAATCAAAGTTCTTAATGTGGTCCTTAAAGCCGATGTTCAGGGATCTCTTGAAGCAATCTCCGATGCATTGGTGAAATTGTCTACCGATGAAGTTAAGGTTGAGGTTATTTCCAGTGGCGTAGGTGGCATCACCGAGTCAGATGTACATTTAGCTATAGCTTCGAATGCAATTTTGGTTGGTTTTAATGTCAGGGCCGATAGCAGTGCCAAGAAATTGGCTGAACATGAGTCAGTACCCCTCCATTATTACAGTGTGATTTACGATATTGTGGATCAAATCAAGGGTGCATTAACCGGTATGCTTGCCCCACAATTTAAAGAAGAAATCATTGGTATTGCCGAAGTTCGCGATGTATTCAAGTCACCTAAAATTGGTGCTATTGCAGGTTGTATGGTTACCGAAGGGGTAATTAAGCGTAATAATCCAATCCGCGTCCTCCGTGCCAATGTGGTTATTTATGAAGGAACTTTGGAATCGCTAAGAAGATTTAAAGATGACGTGGTTGAGGTTCGCCAGGGCTTTGAATGCGGTATTGGCGTTAAAAATTACAATGATGTAAAACCAGGTGATCTCATTGAAGTGTATGAAACCGTAGAAATTAAGCGTGATTTATAAATATGGGTCAAAATTTTAAACGTACAGATCGTGTCGCTGAAATGATTCAGCGAAAGTTAGCTCAAATAATACCTAAAGAAGTAAAGGATCCACGCTTAACAGGTTTTGTTACGATATCAGCAGTAAAAGTCGCTGCTGATTTGGGGCATGCTAAAGTATACTTTACCGTTCTCAATGACGATAAAAAAACGGTTGCAGCAATTTTAAATGCCGCTGCAAGTTACTTGCGTGGGGCCCTGGCACGCAGTATTACTTTGCGTACAGTTCCCCAATTGCATTTTGTTTATGATGAATCCATTGAATATGGACAACGTTTAAGCCGTCTCATCGATAAAGTAAATCCGCCGACTTCAGAAGATAATGAAAACGAATAATCTTTTAAAACAAGATGGAATCCTCCTGTTGAATAAATCAGTAGGGATGACTTCCAACACCGCCTTACAAAAAGCAAAAAGATTATTAGGGGCGAAAAAAGTGGGACATACCGGGAGTTTGGATCCCCTGGCTACGGGAATGCTCCCTCTATGTTTTGGTGAAGCGACTAAAGTGTGTCAGTTTTTGCTTGATGCCGATAAATGTTACGAAACTACGGGGTTGCTGGGCATTAAAACCAATACTGCGGATGCAACCGGTGAAGTAACTGCCCGGGTTGAACGCTTTTCGATTTCCACAGAACAATTGCTGGATGTACTGATGCAGCATACAGGTCACATTAAGCAAGTTCCTTCGATGTTTTCCGCCTTAAAGCATCATGGAACGCCTCTTTATCGCTTGGCACGCGAAGGGGTTACTGTCGAAAGAAAGGCCCGAGAAATACTGATTAGCGATTTACAACTTACTGCTTTTGATGGAATCCAGTTTTCATTAACAGTGAGGTGCAGCAAAGGCACTTACATACGTAACTTGGTAGAAGATATTGGCGATGCATTAGGAGTGGGCGCTCATGTAACTCGCCTACACCGGGTTTATACTGCAGGTTTGGAAAACATGCCTATGTATACGCTCGATGAAATAGAGGCAATGTCAATGAGTGAACGCATGGCCTGCCTAATCCCTATGGATAAAGCGGTTGACCATCTAGAGCAAATAACTCTTTTGGATGATGAGATAGTTACTATTCGCCAAGGTAGAATTGTAACAAATAAAGTTGATGTAGAAGTAGCAGATTGTGTACGTCTTTACGATGAGCGCGCACAATTTATTGGGTTGGGTGAACGAAATATAAAGGGTGATATTAAAGCGAAACGGTTGCTTTCTTTTTAAGTTTTTACTTAGTATAAGGAACAATCTCGACTAAATATGAAATTTTTTGCACAAAAATAATTTTCAGTACTTGTTTCGTTGGACATGCCTTGGTAGAATGTTCGCCTTTAAATGAATACTTAGTAGTTCCAGGAGTGTATAATGTCGCTAAGCAGCGCAGATAAAGCAACAATTGTTAAAGAATACAAGCGTTCCGATAAAGATACTGGATCGCCTGAAGTTCAGGTTTCTATCATTACAAGCCGCATCAAATATTTAACTGAGCATTTTAAAGAGCACAAGAAAGATTTTCATTCCCGACGTGGACTACAAGAACTCGTTAATAAGCGTCGTAAGCTATTAAAATATTTGAAGCGTAATGATGAAGCTCGTTATCAAACATTAATCCAAAGTCTGGAACTGAGAGATTCATATTAATTTGATGAGCAAACACATTTCATTAGAAATGTACTTTAAAATAAAACCTTAAATAAAGGCGCAATTTTCTGCGCCTTTTTTTCGTTATAATTACTTAATGAGGAAGATTACGTGGCTAAGTTTACAAAAGAAGTAGCATTTGGTGACCACACTCTTATATTGGAAACTGGTGAAATTGCACGACAAGCCGACGGAGCAGTATTAGCCAGTATGAATGGTACTCAGGTATTAGCTACAGTAGTTGGTAAGAAAGAGGGTGGCGAAGAAAATGGATTCTTTCCCCTGACAGTCAACTATCAGGAAAAGTTTTATGCAGTTGGAAAAATCCCCGGCGGATTTAACAAACGCGAAGGCAGACCAAGTGATAACGAAACTTTAATTTCACGCTTAATTGATCGCCCCATCCGCCCCTTATTCCCAGACGGTTTTTGTAATGAAGTCCAGGTTATTGTTACCGTTCTTTC
The DNA here is from genome assembly GCF_000236165.1 of Fluoribacter dumoffii NY 23. Classification (NCBI taxonomy): domain Bacteria; kingdom Pseudomonadati; phylum Pseudomonadota; class Gammaproteobacteria; order Legionellales; family Legionellaceae; genus Fluoribacter; species Fluoribacter dumoffii. The sequence goes on from NZ_CM001373.1 coordinate 269,389, forward strand.
TTTAAATCCTGAAGTCTCTTCAGATATCGTTGCCATGGTTGCTTCTTCTGCAGCATTAGCTCTTTCTGGCGTGCCTTTTAATGGGCCAATTGGCGCCGCGCGTGTTGGTTATAAAGACGGTATCTACCTTTTGAACCCAAGCCGCAAAGACTTAGAACAATCCAAACTGGATTTAGTAGTGGCAGGCACTAAAGATGCTATTTTGATGGTGGAATCAGAAGCTAAAGAGTTAAGCGAAGACATTATGCGCGGCGCTATTATGTTTGGTCATGAAATGATGAAAAATGTGATCAAAGCAATCGAAGAGCTCGCCGGACAAGCAGGCAAATCTCGTTGGGAGTGGACTGCTCCTGAAGTAGATACCCATCTGCAAGAACGAGTTGCCGATATGGTTAAAACAGATGTGGAAGAAGCCTACCTGATTAGAGACAAGCAAGAACGCTATAAGCGCCTTGATGTATTAAAAGAACAAACAATCGCTGCTTTGCAAGCTGAAAATGAAGAGTTAAAAGCAGATGTTATTGGTAATATGTTTGTAGAGATTGAGCGTGCTACAGTACGTAATCGAATCCTTGATGGTGAGCCACGAATTGACGGCCGTGATCAAAAGACTGTTCGCCCTATTTCCATTCGTACCAAACTTTTAGAAAGAACTCATGGTTCTGTTTTATTTACCCGTGGTGAAACCCAGGCAATCGTTGTGGCCACATTAGGTAATGAGCGGGATGCGCAAATCCTGGATAATATTATTGGTGAAACCAAAGACCGCTTTATGCTGCATTACAATTTCCCTCCTTATTCAGTAGGAGAGACGGGCATGGTTGGAAGTCCAAAACGAAGAGAAATCGGCCATGGCCGTTTAGCCAAACGTGCGATTATGGCGGTATTGCCTGAAGCAAATGAATTTCCATATATATTAAGAGTTGTTTCTGAAATCACCGAATCAAATGGTTCAAGCTCGATGGCTACAGTGTGTGGCACCAGCCTTGCATTGATGGATGCAGGGGTTCCTTTGAAAGCGCCGGTTGCTGGAGTGGCAATGGGCCTGATTAAGGAAGGTGATCGGTATGCGGTGTTAACTGATATTTTAGGTGATGAAGATCATTTGGGTGATATGGATTTCAAGGTTGCCGGAACCGAACAGGGAATTACGGCATTACAAATGGACATCAAAATCCATGGTATTACCAATGAAATCATGGAACAAGCACTGGATCAGGCTTTAGAAGGCCGTTTGCATATCCTGGGAGTCATGAATAATGCATTAGCAGAGCACAGGGAAGAATTATCCAAACACGCACCCCGAATTACTACGATGAAAGTTGCTGAAGATAAAATCCGCACTATTATTGGAAAAGGCGGTGCAACGATTAAAGGACTAATAGAAAGTACCGGTGTGTCTATAGATATCGATGATACAGGGGTAATACAGCTCTTTTCACCCGATATGAATGCACTCGAAGAAGCCCAAAAACAGATTAAAGCGTTAATCGCGGAAATCGAGGTTGGCCAAACCTATCAAGGTAAAGTGAGTAAAATTGTAGATTTCGGTGCGTTTATTAATCTTTTACCTGGAAAGGATGGACTCCTCCATATTTCTCAAATTTGCAACGACCGCTCCCAAAAAGTTGAATCTGTATTGCAAGAGGGACAGGAAATTGAAGTATTCGTTGCCGGTATTGATAAGCAAGGCCGAGTGAAGCTTGAGTGGAAAGATAAGCCTCAGACAGAAGCTGCAGCTGATGTTCCAGCCGAAGAAGGGCAGCCTGAAGAAGAACATCAACACGCCAAGGTTAACGAAGGCGAAGAAGAGTAAATAGTCCCACATTCTCCTACACAGCAAGCGTGGGAGAATGTCTTCTTGCGGTGCGCATCCCGCGGCATGTAATCAAAGATTATATGTAACCCGGATTGCACTCCGCTTCACCCAGGTTACAGTATTGAAAGATTAAAGGAATTCAAACAAGAGGTAATTACTTACCTTGAGTCAGAGTGAGGAATTCAGCTCTGCTTGTGGGATTGTTGCGCATGTCACCAAGCATCACTGAAGTAGTCATTACCGAGTTTTGCTTTTCAACCCCACGCATCATCATACATAAATGTTTTGCTTCAATAACTACAGCAACACCACGTGCACCGGTTATTGATTCCAAGCAGTTTGCTATTTCAGTAGTTAATCGTTCCTGAATTTGCAGGCGTCGAGCAAAGTAGTCAACGACACGCGCTATTTTTGATAATCCGATTACTTTTCCATTAGGAATATATCCAACATGACATTTACCCAGAAACGGGAGTAAATGGTGTTCGCACATAGAGTACATTTCTATATCTTTGACAATAACCATTTCGCTCATGTCTGAATCGAAAAGAGCGTCATTGATAATATCTTCTAGATTTTCGTTATAACCTTTTGTTAAATAGCGAAGGGCATTAGCGGCACGGGCAGGTGTGTCTATCAAACCTTCCCGAGTTACATCTTCACCTAATTGTGTTAGCAGTTCTTTATAGAGTTTTTCCATAGTTATTTCCTACCCCGGGGGCCAAGTCATATGACGTCCGCCCAGTAAATGTAAATGAATGTGATAAACTGTTTGGCCACCATCGGGATTAATGTTAAAAACTAATCGATATCCTGCGTCACTTATTCCTTCAGTTCGAGCAATATTTTTTGCCCCTAAAATCATTTTTCCCAACAGGGCCTGGTTTTCATCGCTGGCATCATTCAATGTGGCAATGTGTTGCTTGGGAATAATCAGCAGATGCTTAGGAGCTTGCGGGTTGAGATCACGAAAAGACATTATCTCATCATCTTCGAAAACTACTGATGCGGGAATCGCACCTTGTGCAATTTTGCAAAACAAGCAATTCATAGCAATCTCATTTGATTAAAAGGGCTATTATACATTGCATTGGTCATAATGCGACAGCTTCTCTTTGCCTTTTAATGTGTTTTTTCGCATAATAGCCGCTTTATGTCGTGAATTTACCTTCGGGCACTGATCTTGCCAAAAATAAATCGATCAGTAAACGAAGGAAGGCTTTTATTAAAAGCTTATCTGGAGACGTTTCTTGTATTTTTATTCGATAAGAGGGGGAGAAGAATAAATGAGTTTAATGAAAATTAGCAGCGGTCGTGATTTGCCAAAAGAAATAAATGTAATTATAGAAATCCCTATGCATAGTGAACCGGTCAAGTATGAAGTGAACAAAGAATCAGGGGTTTTATTTGTTGATCGCTTTTTATCAACACCCATGTTCTATCCGGTCAATTATGGTTATATTCCTAATACTTTATCTGAAGATGGTGATCCTGTTGATGTGCTCGTTGTCACTCCAGTTCCTCTTGTCGGAGGTTCAGTAATTCCATGCCGACCAGTAGGAATGTTAAAAATGACTGATGAGTCAGGTGTTGATGCTAAAATTTTGGCAGTTCCAACGAACAAACTCACGAAAATATACCAATCAATTCAAACGCATGAAGACATCCCACAACATCTGTTAAACTCCTTGGAGCACTTTTTCACCCATTATAAAGACCTGGAGGAAGGTAAATGGGTAAAACTTAATGGTTGGGTTGGTCCTGAAGCCGCTTTTGAAGAAATTATGTCCAGTGTGGCACGCTTTAATAAAGAGCATAAATAATTTATTTTCATTGTGCCTGGGGAAAACCTATGTTTTGAACCCAGGCTTAAAATAGTGTTGCCTGATTCTTGCTGTGTTTTTATTAAAAATTACTATCTCGATTTCTTTACAACCATATGATACTTTATTTTGTGTAATAAATGCTTAAGGAAATTCGGTGTCCTACCATCTTTCAACATTATTCATCATCCTGTTATTTCTAATTTTCTTGGCTGCTTTTTTTTCAGGTACTGAAATCGGCATGATGTCGATTAATCGCTACAAGTTAAAACATTTGGTCAAAAAAGAAAACAAACAGGCAGTAAGAGTGAATCAAATTCTCTCACGCCCCGATCGCTTATTGAGTGTAGTGCTGATTGGAAATACTTTTGCGAATATTCTTGCTTCAACGATAGCAACACTTATCGGGCAACATATTTACGGAGACGCAGGTATCGCTATAGCTACTGTTCTGTTGACACTAATTATTTTAGTATTTGCTGAAATGATCCCTAAAACATTTGCTGCAATTTATCCCCAGAAAGTAGCATTCGCAACTTCATTGCCCTTACAAATTTTGCAATTGATTTTTGCCCCTCTCGTATACATAACCAGTTTTATGTCTAATGGGGTTTTGCGTTTATTTAGAGTCTCACTTGATAAAGCACAAAAAGAATCTTTAACGGGAGAGGAATTACGTTCCGTAGTGCATGAAGCAGGGGGATTATTGCCAATTGAACATAAAAGCATGTTAATCAGCTTGCTGGATTTGGAAACGGCAACAGTAGAAGACATAATGATCCCTAAATCAGATATTGTGGGAATTGATATAGAAGAACCCTGGTCTGAAATCCTGTATCAATTGGAAACAGCAAAGCATACGCGGCTGCCTCTCTACCGCGATTCAATTGATGAATTGGTAGGAATGATCCATGTACGCGATGTTTTAAATTTGGCTATAGAAAACGAATTGGATTTAGAGAGTTTGCTCGAAGTCGCTGATAAACCCTATTATATTCCCGAGGCTACTCCGCTTAACCTGCAGATTTTAAATTTCAGGAAAATGAAGAGACGAAGTTCTTTTGTCGTCGATGAATATGGGAACATTCAGGGGTTAGTCACCATGGAAGACATACTCGAAGAAATAGTAGGTGAGTTTACCACCGATGTGGCTGCATTGAGTCGAGGCATTACCCCACAAAGCGATGGTTCGGTTATTGTCGATGCTGGATTAACCTTACGTCATTTAAACCGTTTAATGGGATGGCAATTACCCATGATAGGACCCAAAACATTAAGCGGATTAATTGTGGAACATTTAGGATATATTCCTCCTCCTGATTCATGTTTGACTATAGAAAACTATCGCATGGAAGTATTAAAGGTGGGCGATAACACGATTAAAAGTTTGAGGGTGTTTAAAATAAATAAGAAGAAACATAAATAAACTAGCTTTGGGACAATAAAACTTAAAATTTCCCTAGCAAAAAATACTTAAGCAAATGTTTTGCTTCTTTTAGCTGTGCTCCAATACCCTTTTGAACTGGTTTAGAAACTCTTTAAATTGAGTATCCTTCACAAAATAACCATCAATATTATAATTTTGCACAGCAAGTTTATCTTTATTGTTATTTGAAGTAGTCAATACAAATATTCTTATGCTATTAAATTTTGCATGGGTTCTGAAACATTGCAAGAATTCCAGGCCATTCATCTTAGGCATCATTAAATCTAGAACAATAATGGTTGGCATGACGGTGGATTGTGTATTTTCTTTTGTTAACAAATTTAAGGCTTCAATTCCATTTTTTGCTACTTGGAGGGTCAGGGGTAAATTCAATTTACCCAGTTCTCTTTCCATATAGATGCAATCTATTTCATCATCATCCACTACTAAAATATGAGGAATTGTATTTTTATTAGCCATTACATGGTACCTCCTGTCCGTTTGGGCCAAGTAAAATGGAAGATTGCTCCTTGATTTACATCTGATTTTACCCCGATGCTTCCCCCTTGCGCTTCAACAATTTTTTTTGCAATGCTAAGCCCTACTCCGCAGCTTTCTAAAATATCTCGAGGTTGTAGGGTTTGAAAAAGCTGGAAAATTCGATTTTGAAATGCAGGCTCAATTCCCGGACCATCATCAGCTACAAAAAACTCATAATAATGGTTCTTTTCAGCAACCCCTACCTGAATATGTCCTTTTTTCAAATGGTGATGTTTTACACTGTTGTCAAGCAACTCATAAATCACTTGTTTTAGCGATTCTTTTTCAGCTTCGACTAAAAAACTACACTGCTCGCAACGGATATCAAAATTATTTGCCATTTCTATTTCATGAGTCAGGGAATCAATCAATAAAGGAAAATTAATTTTTTCAATTTTTAAGTGTATTCCACCGGCCTGAGAATATCTTAAAAGACCATCAAGTAAATTAGACATCCTATAAGCACGTTGCCGTAAAAAGGTGAGATATGTTTTAGATTGCGAAGTTAACTGATTCCCTATATCTTCCTCTATCCAGGAAACGAGATGTTCCATGGCTGGTAAGGGTGATTTTAAATCGTGGGAAGCCAGATAAACAAAGCGCTCTAACTCATCTTCAGCATGTTTAACTAAAATCAAATTTGCAATGCGTGCTCTAAACTCTTCAGCGGAGAACGGTTTAATCATATAATCCTGAGCACCTTCTTTAAGCATACGTACACAAAGCTCGTCATCTGCTTTAGCCGTTACAATCATAATCGGAGTGGAAAGCAGGGAAGAATGTTGCCTGATGGCATGAACCATTTCTATGCCGTTCATTCTCGGCATCATAATGTCACTGATAATTACGTGAGGATGGAATTTTATCGCTTTATTCAAACCATCCTTACCGTCATGAGCACTAATAACACGATAATCTTTGCTTAAAAGTTCGCACACAAATTCATTCATCGCCAGGTTATCTTCTACGACTAAAACTAAAGGCTGATTAGGATCACTTTCCACTTGCGGCTGCATGCGCACATCTTCGCGGTGTTTATTCACAATGCGAGGTATTTCAAGAGTATTTTGTCCAGGCTGTCCACCATGAACTAATTGATTTACTGGGGCAGTCAATGGAATTTGAATGACAAAAAGCGCACCACCTAATTTTGATTGATGTACTTTAATGGTTCCTTTATGAAGTTCAATAAAGTCTTTAACTATGGCTAAACCTAAACCAGTTCCTGCGGAATGACGCAAACTTTCCTCCAGTTGAAAGAAGCGTTCGAAAACAGCTTCTCTAAATTCTTTCGGAATCCCTGGGCCGTTATCTTCAATAGAAAACTCGGCGCTATTTTCATTTTTCTCTAAAGCAAGATAAATTTTTCCCTGAAACGGAGTGAATTTTATGGCATTGGAGATTAGGTTTAGAATAACACGCTCAATTTTTTCACTATCAATTTGAATTGCCAAATTTTTAGGAAACGAATAAGAAATTTTTAATCCTTTTGCTTCAATATCCGCCTCAAATAGTGAAAGAATTTTTTTAATCAGTTGGACCAGATCAACAGTGTAATAATTAATTGGTAATCGGTTCGAATCAAATTTGGCAATATCCAACAAGTCATTAACATGTTTTAATAAAAGAAGGGCATTTTCTTTCATTAATTCAATTTTTTTGATTTGTTTAGGTGTTAACGTTTCATCCTCTAATAAAGAATCTATGGGGCCTAAAATTAGCATGAGTGGAGTACGCAATTCATGACTGATATTGGCGAAAAATTGCGTCTTTAGCTGATCAAGTGAAGCTAAATTGTAATTAGCCACTTGCAGTTTTTTGTTAATGAGTTCAATTTCCTGGGAGCGTTGATAAATTTCCACCTCCATTTCCCCGGCTCGGGTACGAAGCGCTTCCATTGCTTTTAATTGTTCATAGCGGGTTTTTTTAAGCTGAATATATTCTGTGACATCCTCCACGCGGTGGATAATATATTTAAGTGTTCCATCAGGGTCTAGGACAGGTAAATTTATGGGACTCCAGAAGCGCTCTTCATATCCCCCTCCTTTTTCCTTAGGGCGCCGGATATCATATTTTTGGATTGCCATTATGTCATAGGCTTTATTTTTTAAAACTCTATTTAATGAATCACGTAAATTACTTACGCCTGTTGCAAAAGAGTCTTCCGGATTATCTGGAAAAGCATCAAAAATATTCTTTCCGATAATTTGCTCCCGGGTAACCATGGTTGCTCGCAGATAATTATCACTGGCTGCCACAATGGTAAAGTCCTTATCCAATACAAGATAAAGTCCCGGGGTAGACTCGAAAATAGATTTAAAATCAATGGGTTCCTTTGTATTCTCCATTGGTGTGACCTCACAATCCATGTATATTAAGTATAAAATATATACAAAATATTTAAAGTAATTTCCTGAATGGAAGCAAAAATGCTATTTTGTATCGCTTTCTTTTAAGGAAACAACTTGCGCCGTGAACATATAACCACCATTGCGAATCGTTTTAATTAATGCAGGTTTTTTGGCATCAATTTCTATTTTTTGGCGGAGTCTGCTTATTTGCACATCAATTCTGCGATCAAAAGGATTCAAATCACTATTTTTGGTGATGTGTAGCAGAAGTTCTCGATCCAATATGCGTTGGGGTTGTTGTACGAAGGTAAGTAATAAATCATATTCGCCTGCGCTTAACGCCAATTCTTCATTGGTATTACTAAACACTTGTCTGGAGGCAGGATAAAGCTTCCAATTGGCAAATACCAGAACTTCTTTTTCATGCTCCACTTGTTGTTGGGCACGTAAAACACGACGATTAATTGCACTAACCCGCGCGTGAAGCTCTCTGGGTAACAGGGGTTTTACAATGAAGTCATCAGCTCCTGCTTCAAGAACCTTGATACAGGCTTCTTCATTGGGGGTGTTGTTTATAATCAATAAAGGTACAGGATACTCTGTATAAAATTGATGGATTGCCTGGAGGTCATTTTTTAGAATAGACCAGTTAATTAGAATGGCAACCGGTTTCCCTGTGCCCTTTTGAAGAGGAGTCAACTGGTTTTGCTGCACGATATTAATATTAAATTGTGCAAAGTATTTCTTAAGATCCTCATTAACGGGATCGTTATCAATAAATAAGAGATAACTGGGTTGTGGCATTCATTTATTCCGGATTTTTATGAGTACAGTTCACCTATAATTTTGGCAAGATTAATATAGACTTTCAATGAGTTTCGATATTATTGTAAGCATTATTAATTAAATTTCTATGCTCTTGATAAGATTGCATTTTAATAAAATCGGAAACCGAAATTTTTTTCGGATAAAATCAAATCAAGTTCAGGGATCGTGCAAGGAGACAGGATGACTCATTCCCGATTTCACCATTCAAATAGGTTTCCTCCCGAAAAAAGTCGGCTAACGGCTTTAATTTCCCCAGGAGAAATTCATCGCTATTCAAAAGAATTACAACAGTTATTTTACGAACGGAATTTTAATTTGTGGCTGGAAGGATTTATCAATTATTGGAACAACAATGAGCTCCTCTACAATGAGCTAAAAACTTTATTCCAAGAATGGGATAGCTTACATCTACAAGCTGCCTTGGATTATTTTTCCAATCGCGAATTTGCGGCTTTAGTGAATGCAATATTCTTTTATAAGTATCATCCGGATAAATTGTTTTCTGAGGGTATCCACCCTGAAAAACTCATCTCAGTACAAGCGCGTTTGGAGGTAATACATCATGCTCTTGAATTAATGCAGCAACAACTATATGCAGCTGCTTTTCAAAAGGGATTAATTCCTGGGCTCGATTATTTGCTACATGATGAGGAATTGCTTGCAGGCATCACTATCGAGCCTTATGAAGAGTGGATAATATTAATACAAACAGCATTAAAAAAATTAAAGACAAACGCGAGTGCAATTCATTTAAAGCATCGAGCTATTGATTGTTTATATGATCTTAAATGGGCTTATAAATTCTGTTTTAACCCAAACCGTTTAATTGATGCAGTAATGCTATTGCAACAGCATTTGCTCGCCGATCGTTCCAGGCATGAGCATTTAATTATTTTTCAAGAAAAAATGGTAGATTTATATGCGCAGCTTACTACAACGGAATGCCTGGATTTATATGGTTATTTTGCTAATAAGGATACCTGTTCTTTACTTTATATTTTTTTGAAACTTTCCCAAGGAGACTCTTTCGAGGAGTTACCTCCTCTCGGCAATGAGGAGAGGGCTGCAATAGCTAATGTGGGTGATGCATTATGCTGTGTTCTGGAATCTTTACGCATTGAATTAAAAAGGCGTCATTTGCGTGCAGAAGCTTATAAATATGATTTAGAAAAACCAGACATCAAGTTCGCCCCTCATCATCGTGATGCAGTATTGAGAGTAATTCATATCTACAAGCCCGCTCATGAAACGCCAGATCACATTATGGAACAATTATTTCAACCTCTCGAAACCTCTGATTAAAAGGAGGCAAGGTTGGGGATTTGGTGGGGGATCTTATTTCCTTAGGGGGCTTGCTATATGCCCGCCCCTTAACGGAATTTGATGAGCATTCGCAAAAAACATACTGCGGAATTTTTTGGTGAGAACTCATCTGTTTATCTTTATTTTTTTCTCTTTTCTTCCAGAAAAAATGCGCGCACGTATTTAATGATTAGAGCCCCTAGTTTTCTTTGCCTTCCTGATTGAGTCAGTGGAATACCAATTTTTCGCGAAATTTTTGCTTTTAGAGCAGAGATACCAATTAATCTTTTCCATGAAAACCCACCACGGTTCATTTTCTACACCTCATAATTTAAAAGGGTGAGTATACTACTGCTTTTTCCAGTTTAAAGCAGTGTGTCTGTGTTTTTAATCGAGATCTGTAGAGGGTGCGTTTATATGCCAATTATAAATGTAACTGTCAATAGTGTTAATATGTTTGAGTTGGCTTTGTAATGGTTCTTTGGCAAATTGTAATAGATGGAAAATTACATCTTGTTTTGTACCGCCGAAATCCTCCTCATACCAATCATATAACTTGGAAATAATCAGCTTTCCTTCAATGACACTTACTCCTCTAAGGGAGTTAATGTAATTAGAGGCCGCCTGATTCAATTGCTCTTCGATGAGGTTTCCCTGATACGCTTTTCTATTCAGGTTGGGTGCGCCAATCGTGCCATTATTTAAAGTATAATGGGTGCGTGCATCATTCCAAATCGCCCTGATAATGCGATTATTAATGTCATCTAAAGTTAAAGACGTTTCTTTTATGGTGATTAGGTTTGCCCCCCAGGGTCCTATACTGAATAATCCTGGTGAAATATTAATTTCTTGAACGGTAGTCACTGGGAAATAATTGGCAATAATTTGTACGGTCAGAGCATTGTAGACGTTAATCCAATACGCCAATTGTTCATTGCGGTTGTAATTGTCAATATTTATTTCGGACATGCTTTTTAAATAATCTTTAAGCAGATTTAAATCGGTTTGTGTCATATGGCCATAATCAACCAGATTAATATTTTCTTCGTTGGTAACGATACGGCGGTTTAGAAAATCTTGCCAAAGCTTATGGGAAATAACCTCATTGGATAAAGGATTATTTACCTCCCATCTGGGCCATAAATTTTTGTAAAAAGATGCATGGGCTATCCCCGAAATGAGGAACATTAATATGAGAAAGTATTTACCACGGTATACTGATTTAAACATGAATTATTGCTCTATTGCGAAAGGCGTTTCCTATAGTGTTACCATCCAGAAACTCTAATTCTCCTCCAGAGGGAATGCCATGCGCCAATTGGGTTATATTTATTGGCAAATCATGTAAAAGCTGATGAATAAAATGAATGGTAGTTTGACCTTCCACGCTCGGGCTTAATGCCAATACCACTTCTTTAATTTTTTCTTGGATGATGAGAGTTTTAAGTCGGGGCAATCCTATATCTTCGGGCCCTAATCCGTCTAGTGGAGATATTTTCCCCATGAGAACAAAATACTTTCCTTGGAATGCATTGCTTTGTTCAATAGCTGATACATCTGCCGGGCTTTCCACAACACAAAGTAAAGATGAATCCCGATTTGGATTTTGACAGAGGTTACAAATTCTTTGTTCTGTATAATTAGCACAACGTTCACAATGATGAATGTTGTTCATTGCTTGCTCCAGGCAAGAGGCGAGGTGTAGCCCTCTTTGTCTTTGATGCTGGAGTAAGTGGAACACCATACGCTGTGCTGATTTTGGACCTACGCCTGGTAGGCAGCGAAGTGCCTCTACCAAGCGGGTTAACATATCCATCGCTAGGATTATTCCTTATCGTCACCCATTAAATCAGTTGGGATATTGAGGCCGGCAGTTAATTGACTTATT
>NZ_CM001373.1:285780-289069 GCF_000236165.1 Fluoribacter dumoffii NY 23
TTTTTATGAGAGTGTTTTAATCTGGAATAACCAGACGTTCATTAAAAATTTGGTAAATAAAGAGGTAACACAAGCGTACTTGTATTGAAACAGCAAAGCCGTATGATTTTGAGGTAATTGAGATTATATGGTCAAGAAGAGAAGCGCAAACGGTGGATGCCTTGGCAGTAAGAGGCGAAGAAGGACGTGGAATCCTGCGAAAAGCTCTGGTGAGCTGGAAACGAGCGTTTAACCAGAGATGTCCGAATGGGGGAACCCGGCCATACGTGAGTATGGTCATCTGCAACTGAATACATAGGTTGTAGAGGCGAACTCGGGGAACTGAAACATCTAAGTACCCGAAGGAAAAGAAATCAATTGAGATTCTCCAAGTAGCGGCGAGCGAACGGGGAAGAGCCTGGTGTGATTTATAATACAATGAAATAGAACAACTTGGGAAAGTTGGCCATAGAGGGTGAAAGCCCCGTATATGCAGGTTGTATTAGGAACTAAGCACGCGAACAAGTAGGCCGGGACACGTGTAATCCTGGTTGAATATGGGTGGACCATCATCCAAGGCTAAATACTACTTACTGACCGATAGTGAACCAGTACCGTGAGGGAAAGGCGAAAAGAACCCCGGAGAGGGGAGTGAAATAGAACCTGAAACCGTTTGCGTACAAGCAGTGGGAGCATTTCTTCGGAGATGTGACTGCGTACCTTTTGTATAATGGGTCAGCGAGTTACTTTCAGTGGCGAGGTTAACTGAATAAGGAAGCCGTAGAGAAATCGAGTCTGAATAGGGCGCGAGTCGCTGTGAGTAGACCCGAAACCGGGCGATCTAGTCATGTGCAGGATGAAGGTTGGGTAACACCAACTGGAGGTCCGAACCGGGTAATGTTGAAAAATTATCGGATGACGTGTGACTAGGAGTGAAAGGCTAATCAAGCCCGGAGATAGCTGGTTCTCCCCGAAAGCTATTTAGGTAGCGCCTCGTGAATGATTACTGGGGGTAGAGCACTGTTTCGGCTAGGGGGCTGTCATGGCTTACCAAACCGATGCAAACTCCGAATACCGGCTAATTGAATCACGGGAGACACACGGCGGGTGCTAACGTCCGTCGTGAAGAGGGAAACAACCCAGACCGCCAGCTAAGGTCCCAAAGTACTAGTTAAGTGGGAAACGATGTGGGAAGGCATAGACAGCCAGGAGGTTGGCTTAGAAGCAGCCACCCTTTAAAGAAAGCGTAATAGCTCACTGGTCGAGTCGGCCTGCGCGGAAGATGTAACGGGGCTAAAACTAGTCACCGAAGCTGCGGATGTGCACTAAGTGCACGTGGTAGGGGAGCGTTCTGTAGGCTGATGAAGGTGGATTGAGAAGTCTGCTGGAGGTATCAGAAGTGCGAATGCTGACATGAGTAACGATAATGAGGGTGAAAAGCCCTCACGCCGGAAGTCCCAGGTTTCCTGCACGACGTTAATCGGAGCAGGGTGAGTCGGCCCCTAAGGCGAGGCTGAAGAGCGTAGTCGATGGGAACCAGGTTAATATTCCTGGACTTTTTATAAGTGGTGAAGTGGGGACGAAGAAGGCTAGATAAGCCAGGCGTTGGTTGTCCTGGTATGTGCATGTAGGGGGGTAGACTAGGCAAATCCGGTTTACCATTAACCCTGAGGTGCGACATGGTGCTGACACTTCGGTGTACAGCGAAGTTATTGATGCCCGGCTTCCAGGAAAAGCTGCTAGCCATAACTTATAGAGAACCGTACCGCAAACCGACACAGGTGGACAGGTAGAGAATACTAAGGCGCTTGAGAGAACTCGGGTGAAGGAACTAGGCAAAATGGTACCGTAACTTCGGGAGAAGGTACGCCCTTTCTGGTGATGGGATTTACTTTCAGAGCTGGAGAGGGCCGCAGAGACCAGGTGGCTGCGACTGTTTATTAAAAACACAGCACTCTGCAAATTCGTAAGAAGACGTATAGGGTGTGACGCCTGCCCGGTGCCGGAAGGTTAATTGATGGGGTTATCTTCGGAGAAGCTCTTGATCGAAGCCCCGGTAAACGGCGGCCGTAACTATAACGGTCCTAAGGTAGCGAAATTCCTTGTCGGGTAAGTTCCGACCTGCACGAATGGCGTAACGATGGCCACACTGTCTCCACCCGAGACTCAGTGAAATTGAAATCGCTGTGAAGATGCAGTGTACCCGCGGCTAGACGGAAAGACCCCGTGAACCTTTACTATAGTTTTGCACTGGACTTTGATGATAACTGTGTAGGATAGGTGGGAGGCTTTGAAGTGAGGACGCTAGTTCTCATGGAGCCGACCTTGAAATACCACCCTGTTGTTATTGAGGTTCTAACTTGGTCCCGTAATCCGGGATGAGGACAGTGTATGATGGGTAGTTTGACTGGGGCGGTCTCCTCCCAAAGAGTAACGGAGGAGCACAAAGGTACCCTCGGTACGGTCGGACATCGTACCAAGAGTGTAAAGGCATAAGGGTGCTTGACTGCGAGAGCGACGGCTCGAGCAGGTACGAAAGTAGGTCTTAGTGATCCGGTGGTTCTGTATGGAAGGGCCATCGCTCAACGGATAAAAGGTACTCCGGGGATAACAGGCTGATACCGCCCAAGAGTTCATATCGACGGCGGTGTTTGGCACCTCGATGTCGGCTCATCACATCCTGGGGCTGAAGCAGGTCCCAAGGGTATGGCTGTTCGCCATTTAAAGTGGTACGCGAGCTGGGTTTAGAACGTCGTGAGACAGTTCGGTCCCTATCTGCCGTGGGCGTAGGAAAATTGAGAGGAGCTGCTCCTAGTACGAGAGGACCGGAGTGGACGAACCTCTGGTGTACCGGTTGTCACGCCAGTGGCATTGCCGGGTAGCTAAGTTCGGACGGGATAACCGCTGAAAGCATCTAAGCGGGAAGCCTCCCTCAAGATGAGTTTTCCCATGAAGCCCGTTGGAGACTACGACGTTGATAGGCAAGGTGTGGAAGCGCAGTAATGCGTGCAGCTAACTTGTACTAATTGGCTGATTGTCTTGACCATATAATCTGAGTTACTTCAGATGAACTGAATCAATACCTGGGGTAGGACACCTGCCCCGAAATAAATACAAAATAGTGTGTCCTCTTTATTTACCTCGTGCATGATTCGGGTATAATATGCCCAATTGATCATGTCAAACCAGTTTTCCTGGCGACCATAGCGGTTTGGAACCACCTGACTCCATCTCGAACTCAGAAGTGAAACGAACCCGCGCCAATGATAGTGTGAGGTCTCCTCATGTGAAAGTAGGTCATCGCCAGGGT